>JAJCXL010000481.1 GCA_029263435.1 Acidobacteriota bacterium
ACGTTGAGCACCCGGCGAGGCTCGAGAATCGAGTTCGCGGTCCCGACGATATCGCCCAATACTTGGAGCCGATGCGAGGTCTCGCGCAGCCGACGTGAAAGCTCCGAGGCCTTGCGGCTGGTCTCCACGTGGCGCCCGGCACCCCGGACGAACGACTTGAGCTGCGTCAAGCTCGGTACATCGCACAAATGCAGAGCGAAGCCCCCACGAGCGTCTTTCTCCGGCTGGACGCTCGGGTCAACGGGACCAAAAGAGATCAGCGGCACAGAGGGATCGGCCTTTCTCAGCCAACGAACCAAGCCGTCTTCTGCCGCAGCCGATGCGTCGATGACGATCGCGTCGATGTCCTCGCCGTTCCATGCGCTCTTGTCGAAGCTCGACGGATCGACGTGAGCTATCTGGAGCTGAGCCGACGACCCCGTCGGGTCGAGGGCTTCGAACGCACGCGCGAGATCTGGGGAGTCGCAGAACAGGACGAGCCGCAGCTTCGAAGAAGTTTTTTTCTTGCGCGAGGACTTTGGCGAGGCTTTCTTCTCCCCACCCGCCGGCTCGCTTGCCTGCCCTTCGCTGACATCGGCGGAGTCCTGAGGATCACGGGCAGCCACCCGGGTGAGCTCAGCTCCGGCCAGAACGTCACTCAACTTCAGTCAGTCCCTATCTCCGCGTAGACGGTCTTTTCGGCCACGCCGCCATCCCGCTTGCGGGACTTGACGACGACGGCATGGCGTCCGACTTGCTGGAGCTCGAAATAGTACGTGAACGTGCCATCGCTCTTCACGTTGACCCGATCGTCGCCCATCCCTCGATCTACGGTGACCACGGCGTTGAGATCGGTCTTTCCTTGAACGGTGACGAGCCCGTCGAGTGTAACCGAGGGCGAGTAGACGGTAAGCTCCGGAGGCTGTCCGGTCTGGGGACGCGACGTGACGGTGAACCTCGCGAAATCGCTCGGCACCCCTCGACGATTCTCCGAGTCAATCGGCGTGACTTGCCAGTAGTAGGTGCCCGGTTCGAGTCCCTGGTGAAGGACCGACACCCGAGACACGCTGCTCTCGAGGATCGGATCCGGGAACGAGGGAGAGCGACCGAGGACGACGTGATACTTTCGCGCGCGCTCGACCGGGCGCCACCGGAACTCCACCGTCGGGGTAATGCCGACGACGGACATATTAGCCGGGGTCTCGAGGACTGGAACGCCCGGGAGGTCGATGACGTCGGAGAACCGGTTATCCGCGGACACATTGACCGCCTGAGCTTCTCTCAGAGTGATCTGGTTCTCCCCGGAGCGAACGGTGGAGCCCCCACGAATAACGGTGAAAACGGACCGCCGCGAGGAGCCGTCGAAGCCGACATCGGCGCGGGTGTTTCCATCGATGCTGGCGGCGCTCGTCGGCGTCTGTACGTCGGAGCGAGAGCCGGGGACATCGTGACGGGGAGTGTCGATCGTCACTTGGCCGACGTCGAGCTTGACGGCGCTGACTTTCGCCTTGGTGTCAGGATCCTCGTAAGCACGCT
This sequence comes from Acidobacteriota bacterium, assembly GCA_029263435.1. Taxonomy (GTDB): domain Bacteria; phylum Acidobacteriota; class Vicinamibacteria; order Marinacidobacterales; family SMYC01; genus JAJCXL01. Next base: position 1,516 of record JAJCXL010000481.1, read on the forward strand.
CGATCACGAGAATAGAAGACTCTTTCAAAAAATACTCGGTGCCGTCGAACAATCGAATGCTCGCGCTCGCACTACCGGCCGTACGGATGGTGTCGTCACGGTTCAGCGCCATGGCCATATTGGCGTCCATCCACTCGTAAGTGCCCGCTTTGCGAACTTTGACCGCGCCCCGCAAGCCGAGAAATCGCGCCGTGTCCTGGACGACCGGGCTCGCCTGCGCGACGGCGGGCTCCTGCTTCGGTCCATAGATCGAGTAGACGATGGAGCCGCCTGCACCGAGAATGACCGCGATGAGAAGCAAGAGCCAGTAGATAGAGCTTCTCCGCACGGTGAACCACTTGATGTGGATACCGGTATTGGTGCGGTACGGGTTTCGTCGCGCCCTGGCCATGGTCTACACTGCTGATTTTAAAGTAGTTTAGCATAGCGATTCGAGCCTCCGCAACGACTCGATCACGCAATGGCTAGGGATGTGCCTCGCGTGCTTGATCGGTTCGGGCCGATTCGATAGCATGACGGGATCGAGGTTCTAACGAATGCTGAAGTATTTTCGTGACCGCAAAGGTGCCGGCTGGCTGCTCGGCTCCTTTTTATTGATGCTCGTCATCCTGGCGTTCGTCGCTTTGTATGTCCCCGACTTCATGGGGGGCCAGACCGGACTCGGCGCGAGCGGCGACGTCGCGTGGGTGGACGGCTCCCCCATTTCGACGCGCGAGTTCCTGCAGGGCTATCAAGTCCAAGAAGCGACGTACCGTCAACAGCTGGGCGCGCAATACTCAGCGGATCTGATGCGTCAGTTCGGGCTAGACACCATGGTGATGCAGCAGCTCATCCAGGAAAAAGTCATGCTGCTCGAGGCCGAGCGCCTCGGGCTCACGGTGTCGGATGAAGAGGTCAGCCGAAACATCCTGAACGACCCGAACTTCCAAACCGACGGAGAATTCATCGGGCGGGACGCCTATATCGCGCTCATCCAACGCGCGGGAATGTCGCCGGCCCAATATGAGGATCAGTTCGTTCGCCAAGGTCTCCTTCGGCAAAAGCTGCAGCAGCTCGTGACCGATGGTTTGCTGGTGAGCGACTCCGAGCTGGAAGACGAGTATCGCCGCCGCAACGAGCAAGTGCATCTCGACTACACCGTCGTCGCGAAATCGGACTTCCAAGCCGAGATCGACCCGTCCGATGAGGACGTGCGCGCTTATTACGACGAGAACCCGGACGCGTTCGCGCGACCGGTGCAAAGAAAAGCCCGCTTCATTACCCTGACGCCGACCATCTTCATGAGCAGCGTCACGGTGAGCAATCGTGAGATCGAGCGCTACTACCAGGAGAACATCACTAACTACTCCACGCAAGAACAGGTGCAGGCGAGCCACATCTTGTTCAAGACCGATCCCGGGGTAGACGAGGCAACCGTCCGCGAAAGAGCGGATGCCGTCCTCGCGCGAGTGAAACAGGGTGAGGATTTCGCGGAGCTAGCGAAAGAGGTCTCCGAAGATACCAGCGCCGCGAACGGCGGTGATCTCGGCGTGATCCCCCGAGGCCAGACGGTTCCGGAGTTCGAGCAGGCCGCCTTCTCTTTACCGATGGGAGGCACGAGTGATCTCGTCAAGAGCACGTTCGGCTTTCACATCATCCGCGTCACGAACAAACAGGAAGCGCTCACGCAGCCTCTAGATTCCGTGACCGAACAGATCCGCTC
>JAJCXL010000482.1 GCA_029263435.1 Acidobacteriota bacterium
GCTAGACGCCGCACCAAGGGGTTGTCGTGCTTCCATGAGCTTTCGAGGGTCGCGATGTGGCGATCGCCCGCGCGGTGGAGCGCCAGGAGCGCCAGTTGTCGAGTGAGGTCGGACGGCGCACGGATTGCGAGATCCCTGAGAGCACGCTTCGTGGCGTCGCTCGGCGCGATATCTCCGCTGCGCAACCAGTGCTCGAGCCCTTTGGCCGCGCCCAGCTGGATCGGATGCTCTTCGGTGAGGCCCGTACGGAGGGTCTCTTCGGTGGTTCGCGGCAAACGGCCCAGCGCTTCGTAAATTGCTTGGCGAACCGCGGGGTGGGTCTCGGTCTCGAGACGCGCGCTCAGGACGAAGGTGCCCGCACCCATCTGGGCGAGCGCGTTCGCCGCCTCGATGCGAAGCCCGGGCTGTTCCGCCGCGAGAAACGGACCGACGTGAGGTGCTATCTCCTCGCGCTCGAAACGGCCGAGGCCCCGGATCGCTTGGCGCTGAATCTCCACGTCCGAGCTCGAGCTTGTCAGCGCCTCGACGAGCGGCGTGGGATCTTTACGGGCGTCCTCGACCGAGAGTAGCTGATAGGAGAGGGCCGTCTGGAGAAGGATGGCGAGGGTAAAGACCATGGCGGGACCCTAACATACGTTGGGTTGCGCTCGAGCCTTGCGGAAGAGCGATCCGTGGGATATTATCTCATTTCATCACTGCAGGTATGGTCACTATAGTGATGACATAGGAGATCTCGAGATGCCGTCGCCGACACCGGAAGCCATGCTGCCTCTCACCCCGCTCACTCTCCAGATCCTTCTCGCCATGGCGGAGAAGCCGATCCATGGATACGGAGTCATCAGGGAAGTTGCGCAACGATCTGGAGGAAAGATCGCGCTCGAAGCCGGAACGCTCTATCAAGCGATCAAGCGGCTCCGAGACGAGGGCCTGATCGACTTCGCCAAGACGCCTGGGGGTGATGTCGACCGTCGCCGCCGCTACTATCGACTGACGGCTCTGGGTCGCAAAGTCCTCCGGCTCGAGTCCGAGCGGCTCGAAGACTTGGTCGCACTCGCCCGGGTGAAGAAAGTGCTTCCTCAGGAGTCCGCGTCGTGAGCCGTCTTTGGTCGTACCTTTATCGCGCGCTCATCGACTTGCACCCTCGCGAATTCCGCGACCTCTACGGCGACGATCTTCTTCAGACAGTACGTCTCCGGGAGGCGGACCGCGTCGGCTTGAGCGCGCCCGCGCGTCTGTTGGGCCGTCTACGGGAGCTTTCGGCTCTCGGGCGGTCCGCGGTCTCGCTGCGCTCGAGGTCGAAGGATGCGTCGCGAGTCCGGATGAAGAGGCGTTTCGTCGGCCTGAGCTCGGTAGCGGGCGATGTCGGCTACGCGCTGAGGGGCTTTCGCCTGGCGCCTGGATTCACCGTCATCGTCGTTCTGACGCTTGGCTTGGGGATCGGAGCCAACAGCGCGATCTTCACGCTGCTCGACCAGCTTATGCTGCGGCCCCTCCCGGTGCGCGATCCGGGAGCGCTCGTCAGCCTCGACGCGCCAGGCGCGTGGTCGGGGTGGCAAATGGGCGACGCGCGGTTCTCGTACCCGTTCTACCTGGAGATCCGAGAGCAAACAGATGCCTTCGAGGGCGTGCTGGCCCGGTATGTCGGCAGCGCCTCTCTCGAGCATGGAGGTGAGAGCGAGCGGATCGACGCCGTGATCGTATCGGGAAATTATTTCGATGTGCTCGGCGTCGCCGCTCACCGCGGTCGATTGTTGAGTGAGGAAGACGACGCGCTAAAGGGCGCCCATCCTGTCGTGGTGCTGTCGCATCGGTACTGGCTCGGCCGTTTCGGCGGTGACGATAGCATCGTCGGCGAGAGTGTCCGCGTCAACGCGCAGGTGATGGAGATCGTCGGTGTGGCCGCTCCGGGCTTTGACGGTATCGAAGTGGGCGTGGCGCCGGACTTGTTCGTCACGCTCGCGATGAAGGACGCTCTGACGCCCACCTGGGACGAGATGGACAACCGCAGGACTCGGTTCTTGCACCTGATCGCGCGACTGCGCGACGGCGGCGGCGAAGCCGCGCTCCACCAGGCCGAGGCGGTGACCGACGTCGTCTTTCGTGAGATCAGCGAGCGCGATTTGGCGACGATGACCGGAGTGTCCGATCGCTTCCTAGAGAGCTTCGGCCGACGCCGCCTGGAGCTCCATCCGGCCGCTCAAGGCATCTCGGAGCTGCGGGAGCGTTTCTCCACCCCTCTCGTCGTCTTGATGGGAATGGTCGGCTTGGTGCTTCTTACGGCCTGTGCCAACGTCGCCAACCTTCTGCTGGCGAGAGGGGCGGGCCGCCACAAAGACGTGGCGCTCCGGCTCGCTCTCGGCGCGAGTCGATGGCGCATCGTGCGCCAGCTCGTGGTGGAGAGCGTGCTCCTCGCGAGCGCGGGGGGCGTGGTGGGGCTCGTTCTCGCGGTGTGGACCGCGCACGCCCTCGTAGGCGCCCTACCTTTCGAAGGGGCGGCTGCGACGTTGTCTGCCGAGCCGGACGGCCGGGTGCTCGGGTTCACGCTTTGGGTATCGGTCTTGACCGGCATCGTGTTCGGTTTGACGCCCGCTTTGAAAGTGTCGTCCCCCTCACCCGCGAGTACGCTCAAAGACGGCAACGTGGCCTCCGCGCTGCCTCAAGCGCGGTTAAGGAAGAGCCTCGTCGTCAGCCAGGTCGCGTTGTCGTTGTTGCTCCTCATCGGTGCGGCGTTGTTCTCTACCAGCTTGAGGAATCTGGAGAGCTCGGAGCTGGGCTTTCGTCCCGAACGGTTGTTGACGTTCTCGGTCGATCCCTCCACCGCGGGATATTCGCAGTCGCGGATGGCCACCTTCTTCGACACGGTTCGTACGGATTTGGGCGCCGTGCCTGGCGTGGACTCAGTCTCGATGGCCGAGATCTCGGCCGTGAGTGAGGACCGTTGGATGAGCACGATCCAAGTGGAAGGGTATGAGCCGACCGACGACGAGGACATGAACCCGGATTTCAACGGGATCGGTCCGGAATATTTCCAGACGATGGGGATTCCGCTTCTCGCCGGACGTGAGTTCACCGAGCGTGACACGAAGGACGCTCCCAAAGTCGCGGTGGTGAACGAGACGATGGCACGCTACTTTTTTGGGGACGAGAGCCCGATCGGACGACGGTTCGGGTTTGGCTCGCGGGAGAGGAAGTACGATATCGAGATCGTCGGCCTGGTAGGCAACAGCAAGTACGCGACGCTCAGAGAAGAGCCTCCCCGATTCGGCTACATCCCGGTCGCGCAAAACGAGCTGTTGAGCGAGATGACGTTCTATGTCCGGACCGCGCTTCCGGAAGAGTCGATCGTGACGGCCGCGCGAGGCGTCGTCCGAGAGCACGATCCCAGCCTTCCGATCTTCGCTGTGAAGTCGATGCGCACCCAGCTGTCAGAGGCGATGTTCGTCGAGCGTCTGGTGGCCGCGCTCGCCACCGCGTTCGGGGTGCTCGCGAGTCTGTTGGCAGCGATCGGACTCTACGGCGTCATGAGCTTGACCGTCGCGCGCCGGACCCGAGAGATCGGTATCCGGATGGCGTTCGGTGCGCGCCGGGACAACGTCGTCGGGCTCGTGCTCAAAGAGGTATTGTCCCTCGCCGGGTGGGGCGTGATCGTTGGGCTCTTCCCGTGCATTGCGCTCGCCCGGCTGATCGAGTCTGAGCTGTTCGGTTTGTCGCCTTGGGACCCGGCGTCATGGGTCGGTGCTGCGGCACTTCTCATCGTCGTGGCTGTCTTGTCCGGCTCGCTCCCCGCGATCCGCGCGAGCAAATTGGATCCGATCCGCGCGCTTCGATGGGAGTGAGCGAAGCCTAAAACTAGCGGTCCGTGTGCAGTCGGATCGAGCCGCGATCGGAGCCGATGTAAAGCTCGGGCCCGCCCCCGTTGATGGTGCCTTCGAAGTCGCGGCCGTCCAGGGAGCTCATGGTCAGAGGCAGCTCGGTCTCGAAATCCGCCCGCCGGGAGAGGTCGGTGCGCAAGTTCAATCCTTGGCTGGACTCGATTCCGATCTCGACGTCGCCGCGATCGATGTCGAGCCTCGAGTCCGACTCGATACGGATGTCTCGCATGCGGAGGTTCGTGCGATCGGCGTCGACGACGAAAGAGCCTCGGATCGATGACATTCTGGAGTCGCTTCCACGGTCGATGTCGATGGCGATCCTTCCGGTCAGCTCCCGTAAGTCGACCTCGCCGCGGTCGACATCGATCTCTATCTCGCCCTCGAACCCGGTGATCGAAGCGGGACCACGGTCGGAGTCGACCGAGAGTCGGAGATTCTTGGGAGCACGGATCTCGTAGTGGATCTCGGGGACAGATTTGCCATTCCATCTCCCGGATCGCTCCGGGACCTCTGAGTAGTCCGAGCGGATCTCGACGGAGCTTCCCGAGCCTTCGACCCGTACGGTCGTGGCCTCGACGGCACGCTTCGCGTAGTCGCCGTCGACGTTCGAGGGGGCCTCGATGCGCGCCCGGATCTCGACTTCGTTGCGCTCCCATGCCGTGAGCGAAATGCTGCCTTTGGAGCCGTCCACATGGAGTCGTCCGCCGGCGTCGAGCGGGACGGTCTCGGTGAAATTCTTGGTTTGGGCGGCCGCGAGGGTGGGTAGCGCCAAGGCGAGAGCGCACAAAGATACGGTGATCGAGCGAGTGAGCTTCATGAGTCGTCCTCCATCCAAGCCTTTAGACGAGAACGGGACCGCTCGGGTTCAACCTATTTTTCAGTCAAGGCCCAAAAGGCGGGCAGCGTTGTCGCGATACACCTTTTTCAAGATGCCCTCGCCCAGCCCGAGCCCGTCGATGCGCCATCTCCCTTGCGGGGGCACGGGTGCCGGCGCGTAGTCGAAATACTCGTCCTCGGTCTCGAGAAAGCGAAAGTAGATCTCGTAGAGCTCATCGGAGAAGATCTGCTGAGGGGTGTCGTTACCCAAAGGCGGCGGGATCGCATCGGTCCCGAAGAGGATGCGATCTTGATAGCGTTCGAAGAACTGTCGAGCGCGGCGGGGTTGGCGCCCAAGCTCTCCGATGCGAGCACCAATCTCGACGTGCATGTTGGGATAGCGATCGAGGGCGTCGCCGACATCATCGA
>JAJCXL010000483.1 GCA_029263435.1 Acidobacteriota bacterium
CTATGTCGAGCACGACATCGAGGCCGTGGTCGCAACCGACGAGCCGGACGAGCTCGGCGGAACGCTCAGAGATGCATTGCACGCGGGCAAAGGCACGGTCATCGTCACCGTCGACTCGGAGGAGCGATTCTACAATCAGAACCGCGCTTGTCCCCGCTGCGAGACGAGCTATGAGGCGCTCGATCCGCGGGGGTTCTCGTTCAATAGCCGCTACGGCGCGTGCGAAGCTTGCGCGGGGAGCGGCGTGAGCCTCGGTTTCGACGCTCGCCTGTTGATTCCCGATCCATCGAAGAGCCTCGCTACGGGTGCCCTGAAGGTCGTGCCGGAGGCCGGTCCGTTGCGAAAACGGATATCGAATGCACAGGCGAACGAGCTCGCGAGAGAGACCGGAGTCGATCTCAACCGACCCTTCGAACGGGTCGCCGCATCGAAGCGAGACGCGTTCCTTCGAGCGGTGAGTACATGGCTCCAGGCGCTCGACCTCGACGCGGGAAGCGAGCTCGAGGAATACCTCGATAGGTTTCGCGCCGCGGTCGAGTGCGACGCTTGTCACGGCGATCGCATCCACGAGCGCGCTCGCTCGGTGCGGGTGGGACGCTACTTTTTGCCGGAGCTCGCCGGCATGACGCCCGGAGCGCTCATCGACGCGCTCGCCGAGCTTCGCAGCCACGGGATCGACGACAGCTCGAGATCCGCGGTGCTCGCGAAGCCGATCCTGACCGAGATCGACGCCCGACTCCAGCTGCTGTTGAAAGTCGGGCTCTCCTATTTGGAGCTCGACCGTCGCGCCGACACACTATCGGGCGGTGAGGCGCAGCGCGTACGGCTCGCGGCGCAGCTCGGGTCAAGCCTCAGGGGGGTTTGCTACGTCCTCGACGAGCCGACGATCGGGCTCCACCCGAAAGACAATCGACGACTCCTCGACGCGTTGAAAGAGCTTCGTAGCGCCGGAAACTCGGTCATCCTCGTGGAGCACGACGAGGAGACGATCCGAGGCGCCGATCATGTGATCGATCTAGGCCCGGGAGGCGGGACCCAGGGAGGGCGGATCGTGGCCCAAGGCACGCCGGAGCAAGTCGCTCGCAATCCTCGCTCCGCCACCGGTCGCGCGCTGCAGCGCCCACCCCACGTGGCCCGGAGCCGGCCTCTCGAGGATCGCGAAGAGCTCGTGATCCGCGGGGCCAGGTCCCACAACTTGAAGTCGATCGATGTTCGCTTTCCGCTCGGTCGATTGATCGTCGTCACCGGAGTCTCCGGATCCGGCAAGAGCACGCTCGTCAGAGACGTCCTCGAAAAGGCGGTCCGTCGGGAGCTCGGAGGGGTTGCCCTTCCGGGGCCGTTCGAAAGCCTCGAAGGCACGGAGCACATCGATCGCATCCGAGACGTGGATCAGACGCCCATCGGCAAGACCCCTCGCTCCATCCCCGCCTCTTATGTGGGTTTCTTCGACGAGATCCGAAAGCTCTTCAGCCGGACGCCGGCCGCTCGCGTCGGTGGGTACTCCCCGGGGCGGTTCTCTTTCAACGTGACCGGAGGCCGATGCGACGCGTGCAAAGGTCAGGGAACGATCAAGATGAAGATGAGCTTTCTTCCCAATGTCCACGTCCACTGTGAGACTTGCTCCGGACAACGCTACAACCAGGAGACGCTTGCCGTGACGTTCGGCGGGAAGAACATCCATGAAGTCCTGGAGATGACGTGCGCCGAGGCCGAGCCCTTCTTCTCCTCGATCCCCGCAATCCACCGACCGGTGCGACTCCTCAACCAAGTCGGGTTGTCCTATCTCAGAGTGGGACAGCCTTCGAATACGCTGTCGGGTGGAGAAGCGCAGAGAATCAAGCTCGCCTACGAGCTCGCGAAACCCACCCGGGGCAAGACTTTGTACATCCTCGACGAGCCCACGACCGGTCTGCACATCGCCGATATCGACCATCTCTTGTCCGTCCTGCACGCACTCGTGGACGCGGGCAACACCGTCATCGTGATCGAGCACAACCTCGACGTCATCGCTCGCGCCGACTGCGTGATCGATCTCGGCCCCGACGGAGGCGATGGCGGCGGTGAGCTCCTGTTCCAAGGACCTCCGGCAGCGCTTCTGAACGAACCACGCTCCTACACCGCGCGTTATCTTCGCGAGCGCCTCACAGCCGCCGACGGAGTCGAGGAGGGAGGTCTCAGTGCCGGGGCTTGACGTTCGGGACGGAGCCTAGACGTTCACGGCGAGAGCCGCGCTCGGGTCTGCTCCAACATCTCTTCAATGGCGACGTTGTCCGGCGATAACGTGCGAGCGCGCTCGTAATGGACGACGGCGGACTCGAAATCCCCAAGGGCGGAAGCGGCGGCCCCCAGCAACACGAAGACATCGACTTCGTCCGCGAAACGAAGAGAGGCGGCCCCCAGATGCTCCAGGATTGCGCCGTACGCCCTCATCTCGTAAAGATGGCGCGAGAGCGCGACATGAGCGCCGACGTCGTCGGGCGATAGCTCCGCAAAACCTAACGCCGGCCTCGAGCGGTCAACCCAAGCGATTGCGCGGGCGACCCGGTAGCGGTCGAGCTCCAACGACGTGCGATGTCGCGAAAGCACCCGGGTTTTTCCATCGTTGCGCTCGGGCGAGAGCGTGAAGACGACCGTGCGCTCATCGGTAGGCCGAACCGCCCTCACCCGGTACGTCTCGCCGACCCGGACATGAGGCACGGAGAGTAGCGCGACACCATCCCCGGGCCGGGTGTCCTCGGCGACGAGAGCATCGTCTCGCCAAACTTCCCAACCGACGTTCTCTTGGTGACCTTCCGGAAACGGAGCGAGGACGGTCACGGTCTCGTCGGCGCCGCTGCCGACTTCGTACACCGCGCGGGGCAACCACTGCCTGTCGCCGAGCTGAAAGGGCAGCACGGTCTCGTCCGGAGCGGTGACGCGCGACCCAAGAGCGACGACCGCCCTCATCTCGATCTCAGCAGACACGAAGACGCTCGCGTTCCCCGCGAGCACCGCGAGCTCGAGACGCTCGTCATCCTCCGAGATCAGCTTTCGTCCCTGGAGACTCACGGCCGTTTCGGCGAGCCGACTCTTCTCCTCGGCGCTGACTTCGAGCCAGAGCTGGTCCTCCCACCGGTCCCGCTCCATATCTCCCGAGAAGATCTGCCCGAGGACCCGTAACGGCACTCGCAGCCGTGCGCCTGCCGACGCCCACTCGAGTTTCTCGGTCTCGCCCGCCGGAAGCTCCAGGGCGTAGTGCAGCTCGAGGACCCCGACATCGTCGGGCCACACCGTCGCGATGACGGAGGCTTCGAGCGAGCGCGCACTGGCAGACGTCAGGACCCGCGCCTCGCGGTCGCGCTCCCGCTCCATCAGGTCCGCAAAAACATCGAGATTCGTCAGAAGCGAGCGGGCTCCCGAAGGCCCCCCGCCCGGGACGAGCTCGGACATCGCCAGGGTGAGCTCTGGGTCGACGTCGACGAGCGTGAGCTTTGGGTCGATGTCGGCGAGGATTGGATCCGCCGCCTCGATGCGTAGGCGTCCCGGTTCGTGGCTCGGAACGAGCGCGGCGATCCCGTCGATGTCCGGGTCCCACAGCCGGTAGGGTCCAACGCCTTCGGCGCGGTAAAAGATGAGATAGAACGCGTCGGGCAGGAACGAGAGGTCGATGCCCGTGTAATGCCACAGCTGAACCGGAACGAGGCGGTTTCCGGCACGAGAGAGATCCGTTCGAAAGCGAGGAGCCCCGAGCTGTTGCAAGACGCGACCCGGGGCGGAGCTCACCCCCGACTCTCCGAACCATCGCGCGGCGAGACGACGGCGCGAAGCGAGGCGCTCCTGATCGTGGACCTGCCAGAATCGGTCGATAAAGCCTTGGCGGAGCTCCTCCGAATCCAAGGCGATAAAACGCTCCCGTTGTGAGGCGCTCAGGAGGAATCGTGCCTCGTCCTCGACGAAGGCTCGATGCGAGACGCTCAAAGGCCCGGACAACGCGGCGGCGAGCAGAACCCATGAGAGCACGGACCGGACAATAGCATGAGCCTATTCAGGCGATATGTTAGAGTTATACGTTCCGCTATGAGCCGCCAGGACATTCTCGACACCACAGTAGAAGGCTCCGTCGAGCGTACGCTTTTCGAGCAGATCGAGCTCGAGCGTCTTCCTCAGCACATCGCTATCATCATGGACGGCAACGGGCGGTGGGCGAAGGGACGAAACCTCCCGCGAGTCGAAGGCCACCGAGCCGGCATCAAATCGGTGCGAGAGGCGGTCGAGACCTGTGCCCGGTTGGACGTACCGGTGCTCACGCTCTATGCGTTCTCGGTCGAAAATTGGAAACGGCCGAGAACCGAAGTCGACGTGCTCATGAAGCTCCTCAAACAATATTTGAGGCTCGAGCTCTCGACGTTGATGAAAAACAACATTCGCTTCCGGGTTCTCGGGCGCACGCCGGAGCTTCCAGCAGACGTCGTCGAGGAGCTCGAGGCCGGAATGGAGCGCACCCGCGACAACCACGGGCTGTTGTTCAACATCGCGTTGAACTATGGCGGCCGCACCGAGATCGTCGATGCGTGCCAGAGCATCGTCAACGAAGCGGTGGCGAACGAAAAGCCTGTCGTCGTCGACGAGGCACTCTTCGCATCCCACCTCTACACGGCCGGGATCGCGGACCCGGATCTGCTGATCCGTACCAGCGGCGAGCTCAGGGTGTCGAACTTCTTGCTGTGGCAAATCGCCTATGCCGAGCTCTGGGTGACTGAGACGCTGTGGCCCGACTTCCGCAAGCGCGAGTTGTTTCGCGCCATCATCGACTATCAGAAGCGAGACCGTCGTTACGGCGGTATCGCCGCGACGCGCAGCACGGCCTGAGCCGCTTTTTCCGATGAGACGGCTTCTCACGGCGGCCGTCGCCGTGCCCTTGTTGCTGCTCGTCATTCTGAAGGCACCCGCGTGGACGTTCTTGGCCCTCGCCCTGGCCTGTGCGCTCGCCGCTTATTGGGAGCTAGTCGG
>JAJCXL010000484.1 GCA_029263435.1 Acidobacteriota bacterium
AGCTGGTAAGAGAGCAAAGCCGTGTCGGAGTCCAACGCTCCTTGAAGCCTCTCTAGGCTCGCAGGCGCGTAAGGTAGCTCGGCAGAAGCCCCAGAGTTCGGGCCGTCACCCTCGGATTCGAGATAGTCGAGCTCCGCCAACACGGCGCGCACCTCGCTCGAAACGGGCCCCTCGTCCGGTCTTTCTATCTCCGAGCCGCGGGTCGTTTCTCGCTGCGCGGACAAAACCCCGAGTCGTGTCTCCAGTGCTTCGATTCGCTGACGGCGCCACGTGGGCTCCGCCGACTCCTCAGAGGCAATCGTCGAGAGAATCTCGGAGAGAGAGCGAGCGCGAGCAGCCTCGGAGGCGACGAACGCCGCGGCCGAATAGCCGCGCAGCGGATCGACCCGATGGAGCTCCATCAAGGTGTCGATATGGAGCTCTTGTAGCGCTCGAACCGAGTCGAAAAAAGACATCCGAAGTCTTCGACTAGAGACCGCAAGCCTCAGACGTTCCACCAAAGCGAGCGCCTCTTCGGCCCGGCGAACGGAGCGATCGAGCGATCCCTGCACGCGCTCCAGCTCGGCTGAGGCCAGCAACGCGCGGGCTTCGCCGAGCACGAAATCGATCCGACGACTCTTCACCAAAGCTCGGGTGAGGTAGGCGTTCGCGGTCTCGCGCTCGTCGTTCCCGGCATGGATTCGCGCCAGCCGAGTCAAGACGTCGACCTCGTGTCGCTCGAACCCACCCTCGCGACTGAGGCGCAGTGCGCGATCGTAGTAGGCCTGCGCGGTCGCGTGCTCTCGCAACTCGACGAGAACATCGCCCATATCCGTGAGCGAGAACGCGAGCGTTCGGGGATCACTCAAGCTCTCGGACACCAACAGTGCCTTCTCGTGATACGCACGCCCCTCTTCGAGACGACCGAGCGCTCGTTGTGCTCGTCCAAGGCCGGTCAGCATCACCGACTGCCCCCAAAGCGAAGACACTTCTTCGTTCAACGCGAGCGCACGGCGATAATAGGCCGACGCTTGTTCCCAATCGCCCAGCTCTTCGTAGACGAAGCCCAGCCCACCAAAGAGCGCGGCGCTCCAATAGGGGTCCCCCCATGTCTCCATCAACGGAGCGGTTCGACCGTAGTAGCGCAAGGCTTCCTGCTTCGCGCCCAGTTTGGAGTGCGCGTGGCCGAGAGCGAGCAGAGCGAGTGCCTCCCCATCGCTCTCGCCCTGCGATCGCGCGAGAGCGAGGGCGTGCTCGAGCCTTTCGATGGCGGCGTGCTCCTGGCTCAAGTCCGAGAGAGCGAAACCTTCTTGAATCAGAGCCGTCGTGACGCCTCGGCTCGCTCCCGCTTGCTCGAACAAGACACGGGCCGCCTGGTGCCGTTCGAGCGCCGCGGCGAGCTCCCCTGAATCCTGGAGCGCCAAGCCCATCGCTACTTCTGCATTCGCTTCGCGGCGACGATCCCCCAAACGACGGCTGAGCTCGAGAGCCTGAGCCGCGAGAACCTTCGTCCGTTCGGGTGCGGAGGTGCGGATCGCGGCAATACCCGCCCCCACGAGCGCGTCCATCAAAACCGGACCGCTGTCGACGTTCGAGGACGCGATGACTTCCCCGAAGAGATCCGCCGCGTCTTTCAGACGCCCGGTGTGCAAGAGGAGATCGGCGAGTCCATGCGTCGCCCGACGCTCGATGAATTCGTCCCCTATCGTGGACCCTTCTAAAACCAAGCGCTCCAGCAGCGGGGCGGCTCGCGCACGTTCAGAGCCGGGGAAGGATCTCGCCAAAGCGAGCGCCTCCACGAGCGCGTCGTCCAGCGCTCTGCGCGCAGTGGCGTCTGCGCCCGCACTCGTTTGTACCGCGAGCCAAAACTCCGCCGTCTCAGCCCCGGAACAAAGCAACGAAAGGTGATATTCCGCGAACGGATCCGCCGCGATCGACAGCAACGCTTCGTCGTCGCCGCGGGCCGTCGAGAACACGAGCTCGTTGCCGCGGTGGTCGAGGATAGCCGCGCGCACCGGTGCCTCGCTGTCGATCCACGCCCGGATATAGCGGCCGGCGGGAAGCTCGACGAGCAGGGCTTCGTTCGCGCTCGAACAGGCCCGCCGGGCGGGCTCGAACGGTGTCAGGGTGAGCTCGAGCCCAGCTCCACCATCGCCTCGGGACGTAGCGCAAGCCGCGAGAAGAAAGGCGGCCGCGGCGCTCCCCGGGGTCCAGCGAAGGATTCGAAGGGCCAGCATATTGCGTCCGTGTTGCCGCTCAAGGCTATTACAACCGACCGCGCGCCGCCACCACGTGGGAGAGGGCCCGCGCGGCGGCGGCCAAACCGCTCGCGTGGACCCCTTTCCCGAGCTTAGTTCGTGTGCATGCTCTAGCCTCCGGGATGATTCTTTATGGAACCTGCGCCCTCACCGCCGCGACCTACCGGTGGCGCTCTTCTCACGCCGACGCCATCATCCGTCGACCCAACGCTCTCCAGACCGCACGGGTGATTCTTCACCACCGCGGATTCCACCTCACCACCGCGACCGACCGGCGGCGCTCTTCTCACGCCGACGCTGTCATCCGTCGACCCAACGCTCTCCGGACCGCACGGGTGATTCTTCACCACCGCGGATTCCACCTCACCACCGCGACCGACCGGCGGCGCTCTCCGCACGTCGACAGACGCTAGCTGAGCACCGAGTGAAACAGGTTCGAGCGCGGAAACACAGAGCTCAGCCAGCGCGGTGGCGGGTGAGCCTGTCGAGGCACGGGCCGCGGAAGGGCTCGGAGCGTCTCGCCGAGTCACTTCCAGATAGACGTCGAGGAACTCGCCCCACAGAGTCTGCCGGCTGAAAGCCAAGCTCCGGTACTCGTCTAGAGCGGAGCTCTTCCCCAACTCTCCTTTGGCCTTGACCCGATCGTTGCTCCACGGAAAGTAGATGGACAATCCGGTCGAGTACTGAAAGCCCGCACCAGTCACATGGCTAGCTCGAACCACCCGCCCGAGCGCACTCAGCACGTCGATACAAGCTCTCTGGATGTCCCCCTCGTCGAGGTGGAGACACAAGCGAGCACAAAAATCTCCGAGGTCGACATACTCTTCGTTCTTGAACGACTGCGCTTCCCAGTGAGCGAGCACGACGGATCGCCAGATCGCCGGTTCCGGCATTCTGTTTCGAAGCGTCTCCGACAGCCGGCTCATCGGCGCCGCTAGCCACTCGATCCGGTCCAGATCCGTCGTAGCGCAGTGGGCGGAGACTCCCGTAAGAGCGTAGTCGGCATAGAAATCGACGATCTCCTCGGCAGCCACGCCCGCCGCGACGCGTGTATCGTCGCCGTGCATCGCCATCTTTTCCAAGACCTGCCGATAGGGCCACCCGTAGGCTGGAAGCACCGATTCCGATGCGACGAGCCACCGCGCGTAGGGCGCGAGCTCGAAACCGACCTCGATCATGCTCATGTTGCAACAATCCATACCGAGGACGTCGATCCGGCAGTCCAGGCCCGCGCCACCCGCAGCGAGCGCCGGCGCCAACTCGCGCGAAGACAGCGCACGCTCGAGCCCGCGATAGCCGAACAGCTCGCCCACGGCCCCGTTGCCGTGGCCCGAAAGCACCAGCATGAAGTTCCGAGACTCTCGACCGCGAGCGATTCCAAGTCGGACGAACTCGCTCAGAGCATCACGAGAAGACGGGTCTTCGCCCGACTTCCTCCCCGACAAATACTCGAATCGTGCGAGGCCCTGCGGGGCGGCGGCAACGTCATTCGCTCGGGTGAACGTTTTCGGTAACCTCTCCGCGCCAGTGAATGCAAACAGTCGCGGTCGTCTGGCTCGAGGCTCGAACTGAGCCATGACACCGACACCCCGAGAGCTATCCGCGACCCCTTGCAAATCTTGGAGCGAGCGAATCATTCCAGCGTTCAATCCGTCTCCACCCGCAAGATAGACGGCGACTTCCCAATCGATGCTTTCATTCATGTGTTCTCTCCTTCTGGCTGGTTAGAAAAAGACGGCGCTCGATAACGCGTCTCGTGGTGAATCCAAAGGACGCACGGGCACGGGCCCGTACCTCACCGGCGGAGCGTTGAAACCCCTACCCTTCAATGAGAGAAACGACAGATCCGTTTCTCGATGACGCCGAGAGGTAGTCGATTCGGGGTGACGGGCGGTTATCGCGCTCGGGTCTGATGAAAAGGCCATGTCGGCTCACGAAACCACCCAACCTCGAGCTGATGGTGCGCGTGGCGCGGGACGACTCGGTCGGAGACATCGCAACGCATTCCGTAGGTCGGGCCTACGGAGGCTGATGCGTTTCCGACGCCATCGCAACTCTCTTCAGACGCGGTGCGAGAGGCGGCTGCTGTCCGCGGACTCGGAAAGACGTCGCGAGGAAGGGTCAGCGGGTCGCGGAGAGCGCCACGCGCACGGCCTCGGAGAGAGAGGTGATCGAAAACGGCTTCTTGATCAACAGAGCCTGACGACGGCTCACGCTATCGCCGAGCTCATCCTCATCGGCATAGCCGGTCATGAACACCACCGCGAGACCCGGGTCCTTACGCGTCATTTCGTCAGCGAGCTCTCGCCCGCTCATGCCGGGCATCACTATATCCGTGAGGAGCAGATCGAGAGTGCGCGCGTTCGCTGAGTGCAATTCCAGTGCGTCATTCCCGTCTCTTGCTTGGAGAACGGTATAGCCGCACATCTCGAGCATCTCGACGGCAGTGATCCGAACCGCGTCGTCATCCTCGACGACCAGGATGACCCCTTCGCCTTGCACTGGACGGCTGCTATCCGCAGGGGCGTTGCCACGCTCGGCGGGGCCATCCGCCTTTTCGAAATAGACACTGAAGCACGTACCTTTCGTCGGTTGGGTATCGAGCTCGATATAGGCCCCGCTCTGCTCCAAGATCCCATAGACCGTGGCGAGACCGAGACCCGTGCCTCGCGCCGCTTCCTTGGTCGTAAAAAACGGCTCGAAAATGTGCTTGCGAATGTCGTCGTCGATGCCGCAGCCAGTATCCGTGCAGGCCAAGACCACATAAGTCCCCGCCGGGATGGTCGCGTGCTCGGAGGCACGCTCCTCGGCAAGAGTGCTTCTTTTCGTCTCGATCGACAGCTTGCCCCCGGTAGGCATCGCGTCTCTAGCGTTGACGACGAGGTTCACGAGGACCTGTTCGACCTGATTGCGGTCCGCGACGAAGTTCACCGGCTCGTCCGACAAGTGCGCGTCCAACTCGATGTCCTCGCCGATGATGCGGCGCAGCATCGCACTACCGCCCTCGATGATCTCGTTCAGGTCGAGCACGACCGGCTGCAGGATCTGTCGACGACTGAAGGCGAGTAGTTGACTCGTCAACGAGGCCGCGCGCTCGCCGGCCCTCCGAATCTCGGACAAGTCTTTGAACAGCCCGTCGGAAGGCGCCACTCCGGTGAGCAGCAAGTCCGCGTGTCCGTTGATGACGGTAAGAAGATTGTTGAAATCATGCGCCACCCCCCCCGCGAGTCTCCCGATGGCCTCCATCTTTTGACCTTGCCGGTACTGCTCTTCCAACGCGTGCCGCGCGGTGACGTTCTCGACGATACATTCGAATCCGACGAAAGCGTCGTCCTCGTCTCGAATGGCCCTTCCGCTGAGGCGCACCATGACGACGTCACCATCGTGGCGCTTCCATTGGACTTCGATCGGCGTGACGCTGTCGCCGT
>JAJCXL010000485.1 GCA_029263435.1 Acidobacteriota bacterium
ACGTGCAGCCTCACTTTGCCCTCGGTCGGTTTCTGAGCGAGCGCGACGGATGGCAATATCAAGAGTGCAAGAAGAGCTTTCATCAAGAGCCTCCTTCGGCTAGTCGAGTTTAAATCGTTATCCTGGGCTCATGCAACAGCAAGGCAGACTTCAGATTTGGGTAACCGGCGCCTCTGGATTCGTCGGCCGGAGTCTCGTTCGGGCTGCCGCCGCAGCCGGTCATTCGGTCGTCGCGACAACGTTCGATCCACCACCGCCCTCTTCGCAGAACCTGGAGTGGGTGCAGGCCGACATCCGGCGGGCGGGCGAGCTCCATACATTATTTCGAGAGCGGGATATCGACGTGCTCATCCACGCGGCGGCAAGGACGAACGGCACGACGAAAGAGATCCGTGAGACCAACGTCCTGGGCACTGAGAACGTCGTGCGCACGGCGATGACCTCTCGAGTCAAGCGCATCGTTTTTCTCAGCTCCGGCGCCGTTTACGGTGCCACCGATCCCGAGCGAGCGGTGGCCGAGCACCGCCGAGCTCTCGGAGAGGGCGCCTACGCGGCCAGCAAGATCGAGGGAGAGGTGCTGTCCCGCCGCCTTGCCGCGCACGCAGGCATTGGTTTGGTTTCGTGTCGGCTCGGCACGCTGTACGGACCTGGGGAGATCGAGACCGAGCACCGTTGTCGGCTATCGATTCCGAGCCGCATAGCCAAGCTCGCTAAGCGGAGTGTCCCGGCAAAGGTCTACGGGCTCTCCCGCCGTAGACCCTACGCGCATGTGGATGACGCGGCGACGGCCATACTCGCGCTGGCGAGAGCTCCAAACCTCCATCACGACACGTTCAACGTCGACGGTAACGAGCTTCTCTCATTGGCCGAGCTTCTCGCCGCCGCGAGAACAAGGTGGCCGGCCTTTCGCTTCGTCACGTCGACGAGCGCTTCCGGTGTCGACCTCGCGTTGGCGGCGACGGATGAGCGCTCCAGGCTCGATACTTCTAGATTGGAGGCTGCCGTAGAGCCCACCGGCTGGCGCTCGATGGAAGAAGGCCTCCGCAGCTTCCCCTAAGTGGCAACCGCTTCTAGCGTCGCATCACCCGCCGGCCGTCAAGTCCCGCTTGTCACGTTCGAACTTCGCGAACAGCGCTTCTTTGCGCCGGGTGTAGTCATTCTGGATCTCGGCGAGGCGAAGCTCGTGAGCCTCGATGACGGAGGCCGCCTCCGAAACGTCTCTGAGCGCGAGGCGAAGCTCGGCTTGCGCGGCTTGTACGTCGCGCTCCTGCTCACGACTCGCACGATCGATCGCCTCCGTAAAGCTCCTGTTCGCCGCACGAACGCTTCTTCGCTCAACCTCGAGCGCTGCATCGAGTGCGGAGCGAAACACAGCGCGGGCGTCTTCCACCGCGTCCTCGTAACGCGTCTGAGCTTTCTCCAGATCCGAGCGATAGTCCTCCTCAGCTTCTGCGAGCGCTTGCGACCGACTCTTACCGCGCGACGAGCTGGGCCACACCGGAAGCTTCGTCGCAGCTTTGCGCGCCGCTTCGTAACGCGACTTCGCGTCACGCTTCGCGCGCGACCACTTACGCCGGCCCGACTCCTGCTGGCGACGGTGAGCGCCCTCGGCATCGAGGTGCGCTTCGCTACGAGTCTGAGACGCGTTCGCGATCGCCTCGTCTCGGATATTCGGTGCGCGCGCGACGGCCTCGAGCTTGCGCCGACGAGACCTCTCGACGGCCGCTACGAACGCTCTGGTTGCTTTCGCCGCTTCGGGGATACCGCTCAAGGCCTCGTCCTTTTTCGCTCCCGCACGCAGGCGCTCAGTGTCCGAGCGTTGTTCGAGCCGGCCTAGGTCGCGAGAAAGTTTGAGCGTCAGGTCCGCGAGCGTCGTCGCCAAGGAAACCTCCCTAGTCGAACCGCGAACGTCGGCGATCGCGGTCGAGCAGAGACTATCATTGCTCCTCCGCAAACAATGGTGAAAACACCACGATCTTCCGTGGGCGTTCGCCTACGACTCAGCTCACAGGAACGAGATCGAGACGCTGCTATGATTCGCGTCATCGAAACAGATTGAAACGGAGCCGATCGAGACATTCAGCATTCGGCAGATAGCGGGTTCGGGCGGTGGAGTCGTAGTACTTCTCCCACAGTCATGGAACCGGTTGCCGGGTTCATCATTTGAATCGGCTCCGATTTCGAACGACCGGCGCGGACGCGCGGGTCTCAGCGCTCATCTGAGCGTTGGGGCCCGACGCGTTCGCCGGACGTCGCCACCTTCAGTTCAGCACGAAGCGCACCGTCACCGTCACCACGACCGGAACGCGCGCTCCGTTCAACAAGGTGGGCTCGTATTTCCATTGGCTCACGGCGTCGATAGCTGCTTGTTCCAGCATCGGGACGGACTCGATAACACGTAGATGGGTCACGTTTCCGAGCACATCGATCACCGCTTCGAGCACGACCACGCCCTGAATCCTCGCTCGGCGAGCGATGGCCGGGTAAACCGGCGAGACACCTTGTCTCAAACGCGGCTCACGGATGTCACCGCCGACTCTTACCGGATGCAGCGTGGGAGGGGGAGGGGGAGGCGCAACGGGTTGTGACAGTCCTCCCACGACGAACGGAGACACGTCCATCGTTGCCGAGGTCGCGTCACCACCGGAGACGAACGAGACATCGTCGGCCGGAACGTCGACGATCCCCTCCGGTATATCCAAGGGGACGACGAACGCCGAAACGGCGTTGGAGGCGTTCGGCCTGGACGCTGGCTGCTGACGCTTGGGCGGAGCCTTCGGTGGACGTGGCGCCGACGGTGGCGCAGGCAGCGTCAAGAGCGACGACCGACCATCGGGCGAAGGCAAGTCGTCCGTTGCCATCAGGGGCACCACGATCGCGATAGCGAGCAGCGCGCCCTGAATAGCAAGCGAGGTCAGGAACGACACCACCGAGCGCGCTTTGTCACTCTCCTGGGACGTCAACGTGAGCGCGAGCATTTCATAGGGACGCACTTCGGGCGGATCTTTTCGGGGCATGGCCTTTCCACTCCTTGCGGCGAGAGGGATTGCAAGCTGCGTCGAGCACGTCGAGCCGACGCGCCCGAGAACTCACTCACTAGGAGTAGACCCCAGCCCACGGAAAAAGTTCCACGCGCGAGTCGATTCCGCTTACGCGACTACGAAGACCTCCTTGCTCACGCGCCTACGACGACCTCCCTGCTCACGCGCCTAGAACGACCTCCCCGAACATGTGCGCGTAGGGCGAGCTCGCATAGGCAGAGCGAAGCTCTTCGAAATTGACGACGACCCGACGAAGGTCATCGCTCGTGTTCTTGAGGACCCGGCTCTTCAGAGGTTGGCTCGGCACCCCGAGAAATTGCTGCACCGAGAGTTGGAGTGATTCTTCGTTCCGGAGAATGTCTTCGTAGTGGAGCGTCAGCACCGGCAGTCCGCTCGC
>JAJCXL010000486.1 GCA_029263435.1 Acidobacteriota bacterium
TGGGCGCCAACTACCTGATGATGTTCATCGGTTGGGAAGGGGTCGGACTTTGCTCCTACCTCCTCATCGGATTCTGGTTCGAGCGGGACTCCGCGGCGAACGCGGGCAAGAAGGCCTTCGTCGTCAACCGCATCGGTGACGCAGGCTTCGTCCTCGCGATTTTTCTCATCTTCTACACTTTCGGCTCGGTCGATTTTTACGAAGTGATGGCGGGTGTCGCGGCCCAATACCCCTCGGCCGAAGTCGGCTGGGGTGTTCTCTCGGCCATCGGCCTCCTGTTGTTCGTCGGAGCTTGCGGCAAGTCGGCCCAGATCCCTCTCTATGTGTGGTTACCCGACGCCATGGAAGGACCTACGCCGGTCTCCGCGCTCATTCATGCGGCGACGATGGTCACGGCCGGCGTCTACATGATTGCGCGCTCGTCGGTGCTGTATCAGCACGCTCCGTCGGCCCTAGGCGTCGTTGCGCTCGTCGGAGTGCTGACGGCCGTGTTCGCCGCTTCGATCGGCTTGTTCCAAAACGACATCAAAAAGGTGCTCGCTTATTCGACGGTCTCACAGCTCGGCTACATGTTCGTCGGCTTGGGTATGGGTGCGTTCGGCGCGGCGATCTTCCACCTCATGACGCACGCGTTTTTCAAAGCGTGCTTGTTTCTCGGCTCGGGCAGTGTCATCCATTCGATGGAGCATGCCGAGCACGCCGCGGGCGGCCATCGCGACTATACCGAGATGCAGGACATGCGGAACATGGGCGGGCTGAAGAAGTACATGCCTCGCACCTACATCACCTATTTCTTGTCGACGCTCGCCATCGCGGGCATCTTTCCCTTCGCAGGCTTTTTCAGCAAGGACGAGATCCTCTGGGCGGCTTCGCATGAAGGACATTTCACGCTCATCTGGTTGGTGGCCGTGATCGCCGCCGGCATGACGGCCTTTTACATGTTCCGGCAAGTCTTTCTCACCTTCTTCGGCGACTTCAGGGGTGGCAAGGAGATGGAGTCTCACTTGCATGAGTCCGTCAGTAGCATGACGATTCCGCTCGTGGTGCTCGCGGTCGGATCCGTCGCTGCCGGATGGGTCGGGATTCCGTTCGGCGCCTCACTCATCGGGCCGTTCTTGGAGCCCGCGCTCAATGCGGGGATGGAAGTCGAGCACGCCGTGCATCACGCTCCGGTCGCTACGGAGCTGTTGTTCATGGGCATCTCGCTCTCGGTCGCGGTTGGCGGCATTTTCCTGGCGTGGAAAACCTATCGTCACAACCCGGACGGCGACCGTGGATTCATGACCGCGTGGCCCGGCTTGCACCGACTGCTCTACAACAAATATTTCGTGGACGAGTTCTATAACGCTACCGCGGTACAGGGAACGCTGTCGGGAGCGCGCGGCTTGCACGCTGTCGATACCCACGTCATCGACGGTGTCGTCAACGGTGCGGCGAAGACGACCCTCGCGCTCGCCGACGTCTCGAATTTGGCGGATGCAGGGCTCGTCGACGGCGCCGTCAATGCGGTGTGGAAGATTTTGGCTCAAGTTTCGGCAGTGTTTCGCCAGCTCCAAACGGGAGTGTTGCAGAACTACGCTTTGATGATGCTCGTCGGGATCGGCGCCATGGTCGGCTTTTTCTACTTTTACCTTTGGAACTAGGAACCCTTCATGCTCGAGAACAACGCTCTCAATTTTAATATCCTGTCTTTGGTCGTCTGGTTCCCGGCGGCAGGCGCGATTGCGCTCCTGTTCGTACCGAACTCGATGGAGGACTTCATCAAGAAGGCTGCGAACGCGATCACGTTCGTAGGATTCTTGATCTCGTTGCCGTTGTGGATCGCCTTCGACAATAACGGCCCGCAGTTCCAGTTCCAGGAGAAGTACGAGTGGATCCCGAGCTTGGGGGTCAACTATCACTTCGGGCTGGACGGCATCAGTCTGCTCCTGGTCATGATGACGACCATGCTCGGCTTCATCGCCGTGCTCTCGTCGTGGAACGCGATTACGGATCGCGTCAAGCACTACTACGTTTTTCTCTTGTTCCTGCAGACCGGCATGCTCGGGGTCTTCGTCGCCCTCGACTTCTTCCTGTTCTACGTCTTCTGGGAAGTCATGCTCGTTCCGATGTACTTTCTCATCGGGGTCTGGGGAGGTGCGCGAAAGCTCTACGCTGCCATCAAGTTCTTCTTGTACACGCTGGTCGGAAGCGTCTTGATGCTCTTGGGAATCCTTGCTCTTTATTTCGAGCACTTCAACCAGACCGGGGTGTACTCGTTCAACATCCTCGAGCTGTGGAGCATCGACTACCCGGTCGGGCTGCAGTTCTGGGTGTTTCTCGCGTTCTTCGTCGGCTTCGCTATCAAAGTTCCGATGTTTCCGTTCCATACCTGGCTTCCGGATGCCCACGTGGAAGCGCCGACCGCGGGCTCGGTCATCCTCGCCGGTGTCTTGCTGAAAATGGGCACCTACGGATTCGTTCGCTTCTCGCTGCCGCTGTTGCCGGATGCGACGAAAGACGCCGTCTGGTGGGTGTTGGCACTGTCGGTCATCGGCATCATCTACGGCGCGCTCGTCGCCCTCGTTCAGAAAGACTGGAAAAAGCTCGTTGCCTATAGCTCTGTGAGCCATCTTGGCTTCGTCATGCTCGGCGTGTTCGCGTTGACGGAGCTCGGCATCCAGGGCGGCATCTTGCAGATGATCAACCACGGTCTCGCGACCGGCGGCCTGTTCTTGATCGTCGGCATCATGTACGAGCAAAAGCATACGCGAGAGATTTCGGCCTATGGCGGCATCGCCAAAGTGGTCCCGGTCTTCGCGACTCTGTTCTTGATCATCGCTCTCGCTTCGATGGGCTTGCCGCTTCTCAACGGCTTTATCGGTGAGTTCATGATCCTCCAAGGCACTTTCGCGAGCGACTACGCCGGCGTTCCTTACGCGGTTTTTGCGGTGTCCGGTATCGTGCTCGGTGCTGCTTATCTGTTGTGGCTGTATCAGCGCTTGATGTTCGGCAAGATCACGGATCCCGAGAACGAGAAGCTGAAAGACGTGACCTTGCGAGAGCAAGTGACGCTCGTGCCGCTCGTTGCGTTCTGCATCCTGATCGGTGTCTATCCGAAGCCCTTTCTGGAGCCGTTGCGAGTACCGGTCGAAGCCATCATGCAGCGCATCGAAGGCCCGCGTACCGCCGGAGTCGTGCCCAGCGCGCAAACGCCGTCGAACGAGGCACCGTCGCTCGTGGAAGGCGCCCCGAGCGCGGTGGATAACTGAGTGTCATTGCCGGCTGCATGAGGAGCTTCTCCAGTGGCCGACGATCCGGGTAAACCCGGCGGCGCCGCCGAGGAGAAACGCCCTCAAATCTCGCCGCGGGCCAAGCTCTACAACCTGACGAGCTTGGCCTTCGTCTTCCCGGTCTCGATCGCCTCGGCGTCTTTCGCGGGCTACTGGTTGGATGGACGGATCGGAACGTTCCCTTGGTTGACTCTCATTTTCTTTTGCCTCGGAATCGCCGCGGGCTTCGTGAGCTTGTTTCGCGCGGTCCGGGTTTTCGACCGCCAAGAGTGAACTTCGATCCTGACGCTTCCATCGTGCGGCTCCGGAGAGTCGCGATGGGGGCGGTGGTCGTGTTTTCGGCAGGCGCCGCGTTTTTTGGGCTGCCTCATTTCTTGGGCGTCCTCCTGGGAGGCGCCGTCGCCCTCGTGAACTTCGATGTCATGGAGCGATTGGGGCGCCGTTTGACCGCAACCAAGCCCACCTCGATGTCCTGGCTTGGTGTTTTTGGAATGTTCCTCCGCTACATCTTGTTGTGCCTAGCCCTGTTTGTTATAATCGGCGTTTGGCATGCGAACGTCGCCGCACTGGCGCTTGGGTTTTCTGCGCCGGTGGCCGCGGTATTCGTTGAATGTGGCCTCTATGCGTATCGGGAGTCGACAGAGAAGCACAAAATACGGCGGCAGCGATTGCGCTGAGGTATGAAGTCTTTCGCGGTGGCACGACCCCGCCGCTTTCCCCGGTTTGGAGTTCTGATCGAAAGGGAATTTCGTGCAGGCGACCCTGATCGCCGCATGACTAGAATTTAGTTATGGAGCAGCTCGAGCACAAATCCTTCATCTACGAGTGGATTGAGCACACCTATCATCACGAGGTCGTACCCGACCACGTGATCATGGCGTTTCTCATCGCTTTCCTCATGGCGGGGTTTGCCCTCTGGTTCAAGAGCCGCATCAGCGTCGAGGCACCCGGAAAGCTCCAGCTGTTCTTGGAAACGATCGTCGGCGCGCTCAAAGACATGCTGCTCGACAATGTCGGAGAACGGGGGCGACCATTTTTGGGCCTCATCGGTACGCTGGGTCTGTTCATCCTCGCGTGCAACTGGATAGGGCTGGTTCCATATTTCGCCTCCCCGACGGTCAACTTGAATTTTACCCTCGGCTGCGCGATCGTCGCGTTTCTCTATTACAACTACCAAGGCATCCGTGCCCAGGGTGCGGGACCCTACTTCAAGCACTTTCTGGGACCGCTGCCGGTGCTCGCGCCGTTGATGCTGCCGATCGAGATCATCAGCCATTTCAGCCGGATCGTTTCGCTGTCTCTGAGGCTTTTCGGCAATATCTTCGGTGAAGAGCTGGTCATTGCGGCGCTTGCTTTCATGGTGGCCTTTCTCGTCCCGGTCCCCATGATGATGTTCGGCGTCTTCGGAGGCATGTTGCAGGCTTTCGTCTTCATCATGCTGACCATGGTCTATCTCGGAGGCGCGGTGGCCTCCGAAGAACACTGATTTTTCATACGAATCCCAGTCTTCGTGACGCATTACACAGGAGGAACTCACGTGATTAGAAAAGTTGTGCTCGCGGCCATCGTCTCGATGGCTTTTGTCGTGCTGGCCGCTCCGGTTTTCGCACAAGGTGGCGGCAGCGGCTGGACTCCGGAAGTCTACAAGTGGGCGTTGATCTCGGGCGCTTTCGCGCTCGGCCTCGCTGCCGCGGCGGGCGCCTATTCGCAAAGCCGCGCCATTACGGCGGCGTGCGACGGAATCTCCAGGAATCCAGGAGCCTCGGGCCAGATCCGCTTCGCGCTGATTCTCGGTCTGGCGCTGATCGAGTCGCTCGTCATCTACGTGCTGCTGATCGCCTTCATCATCTTCCTCGTGCTCTGGGGCGGCTAGAGCTCGAACGTTCGTTTCTTACGGAATCTCTTTAGCCCGCCGTCGTTCTTCGTGACGGCGGGCTTCCGAGCCACCAAAAAACGAGCGCGGCGTAGGGCGCGAAGTACTGCGCGAATCCCGACCAAAAATTCCAGCCCCAGCCGCCGGACGCCATCGCGGCGTAGCCCACCGGTGCGGTGAGGGTGAACAGGACCCATCCTCGATTGCCGCTATGCGCGCCTAGGTAGGCGAGCACCAAGAAAGCCCACGGCAGCACGCTGGGCGCGACGAAAAGGAAGCTCCCCACGAGCACGAGTGTCTCTCGGGGGTGCCTCGCGTTCGCGTCAGACGGCAGCAGCGCCGCTCGGTAGACAGCGATGAGGCACCAGAGTCCCAACATCGCGAGAGTGACGAGCCAAGCGCTTCGGGTCACGAGGAGTCCCGCGAGGACGGAACCTATCGGTGAAAGACTGCCGCCGACGGAATCGGCCGGCGGCCAGCCGATCCGCGATACGAAGCTCGCGGCGGATGCGCCGTACCTCCAAGCGGCGAGACCGATCGCGAGCGAGACCACGACGTGAGCGCGAAGCACCCGGGCCATGACCGGCACGGCCGCCGCTAGCAGCAAAGGGCCCGAGAGGCATAGGCCATAAGCGACAGACGCGACCCAGCGGTGTCCTTTGTGCGCGCGCTCGAGCGACCACAGCAGAAAAAACAACGCTCCGATCTCGAGACGCCCATAGCCGGCGGACTCTACGACCGCGAGAGGATTCCATGCGTGCACCATGACGAGGATGGCTGGAACGCCGCAACCCCGGAGCAAAGCGGGCGCTATCACGACCGCGGCTAAGTCGAAGCCGACGGCGACGAGCCGCCGGGTCGTGAGATCGGAGAGGAAGTCGCGCCCAAACGCTTCTAGCGGGCTCGACGCGTGCAGGAATGCCTCGCGGGACGCGCCGTCGAACCCACTGCCGAGCCAAAGCAGTAACCCGCGAAACAAGACCGCCGCACCGACGACGAAGACGACCGAGGCGCGAGATTTGCGCGACCCAAGAGCCACGGCGAGCTTCAGCGCCCACATATAGGTGATGGCGAGCATCCCCCAAATGACCCAGAACTCGAGCGAAGCCGTAAACGGTGTACCGGCGAGCCAGCGAGAGGAGGGGCGGGCTTCGGCCGGCATGAGGCTGACCACCGCGAGCGCGAGATAGAGCGCGGCGCTCACGGCCGAAAGGAGTACGAGCTTGACTGACACGAAGCTCCCGAGACATTAGCAGGAAAAAAGCCTCTCGTCCTCCCGTCGTTGCGACCTGCGGGCAATCGCAGCTACACTTGGAGTTCGATTCAGGAGGAATGTGTGTTCGATACGATAAGGTGGGACGGCGACGCGGTCGTCTTGATAGACCAGAGATATCTGCCCGTCAAAGAAGACTATCTCGCGTGCCGGGACGCGGGAGCGGTGGCTTCGGCGATTACCGATATGGTCGTTAGGGGAGCCCCGGCGATTGGCGTCACGGCGGCGCTCGGCATCGCCCTCGGGCTCAAGCAGTCCGGCGCGAAAGACTTGGAATCGTTACGTGAGCGGATGGAGGAAGTGTGCGCGCTCATGGCCGGCACCCGTCCAACCGCGGTGAACTTGTTTTGGGCTATCGATCGAATGAAACGGCGCTTCGAAGAGCTGTCAGAAGGCGGGCTCGAGGCTGTCGTCGAGGGGCTGGAGCGCGAAGCGGTCGCGATGCGCGCCGAAGATATCGATATCAACCGACGCATGGGTGCTCACGGCGCGGCGCTCGTTCCTGACGGCGCCCGCATCCTCACGCACTGCAACGCCGGCGCTCTGGCGACCGCTGGCTACGGCACCGCTCTCGGAATGATGCGCGCTGCCGTCGAAGCGGGAAAGAAGATCGAAGTCATCGCGGACGAGACCCGGCCGTTTCTCCAAGGCGCGCGGCTGACCGCGTGGGAGCTCGAACGAGACAACATTCCTGTCACGCTGATTACCGACAACATGGCCGGCCACTTCATGGCGAGAGGTGAGATCGATCTCGTGATCACGGGCTCCGATCGGATCGCCTCGAACGGTGACGTGTGTAACAAGATCGGCACATACTCCGTCGCCGTGCTCGCCAAAGAGCACGGCATTCCTTTCTACGCGGTGGCGCCGGTGTCGACGTTCGACCTCTCCATCGCGTCAGGAAAGGAGATCCCGATCGAGGAGCGCCCGCTCGAAGAAGTCAGTCACTTCCAAGGGGTTCGCGTAGCGCCGGAAGGCATAACGATCCGTAACCCGGCATTCGATGTGACCCCGAACGCCATGGTGACCGCAATCATTTGCGAGAACGGGATCGCTCGCGCGCCCTACTCCGAGACCCTGAGGCGAATCGCAAAGAGCGAGCAAGCTGCTTGAG
>JAJCXL010000487.1 GCA_029263435.1 Acidobacteriota bacterium
CTCCGGTGACACGTGGTGCTCGGCGCAAATATCCGCAATCACGCTCGGGTGGGGCTTGCGATGATCCGGCGGAAGGACCGCGACGAAACGATCCACGAGCTCCTGAAAATCTGCGACCGGCCCGTCCGGGCGCTCGAGCCCAACCGAGTCGGGCGCGTAGATTCTCGAGAGAAGCTCGAACAATCCGAGCATCTGCGCACGATAGGCACTGTTGGTCATTTTCGCTTCGGTGTGACCCACCACGATGGCGCCGCTCGCCCGCACTCGCTGGAGCGTGTCGGAAACGCCGGGATACAGTCGCAACGTCTCGTCGCGCGCCTGGTTGAACGCACGAAATGCACGGTCTAGAAGTCTGCGAAGCTCTGGCCGGCTCTTGCCCGGAAACCGTGCCTCGACCGACGGGGTCTCGAGGAGCGCGAACGGCTGCTCGGAGTTGTGATATTTCTGATGCACCGTTTGGAGCTCGTCCAACAATGCCTCGCGCTCCACGTCTAGAATGTCGACCGCTTGGTCCACCATCCGGTAGAAGGCGGGTACGAAGAACGACACCCAGTCGTACAAAGTGTTGTCGAGATCCGTAATGACGAGCTGGATACGAGGCTTCATGTCCTAGCAGTCCGTAAGCGCTCTTAAGCGCTCGACTCAGAGGATCTGGCGCTCGTTTCCGGCCCGCCGGGTCACGCGCTCTCGGTCCAGCCATTCGAGAAGCGGAATGGCGTGCTTGCGGGTCACGCCCGCCATCTCCTTGAACCCGCTGACGTCGATTCGCTCGCTCTTGGACTTGTGCTCGCGAACATCGGCCTTCAGCTGATCGAGCACCTCGCGATGAAACACCATCCCTTCGGCGATCTGCACCAGAGTTCCATCCTTCAGCAAAACCCGTCGCACCCGCTCGAGCAGACGAGC
This sequence comes from Acidobacteriota bacterium, assembly GCA_029263435.1. Taxonomy (GTDB): domain Bacteria; phylum Acidobacteriota; class Vicinamibacteria; order Marinacidobacterales; family SMYC01; genus JAJCXL01. Next base: position 907 of record JAJCXL010000487.1, read on the forward strand.
ATCGCTCTTCGCTTCCTTCGCGACATCTTCCAAGTTTTGCGGGCGGTAGCCGGCGGCGAGGTAGGAGGCGATGAGCACTTCCCGAGCTTGGGTCTCTTGCGGACTCATCTGGATGCTGTGCTCCACGGTGGAGACGAGCTCACGCGCGGCTTTGAGCCGGGCCGCCTGGACCTCACGAGCGAGCGTCCACTCGAAGACTTCGACGGGGGCGCGGCTCGCGACTTTCTCTCTGAGCTCACTCTTGGGCATGCCCTCGAGCAAGGGATTCTTTTTCTGAAAGTTGGCGATTTCCTCAACCATCTTGGCCGCGAGGCCGTCCACGATCTCATGAGCGATAAAGATGGTCGGCGACTGTGAGACCGCTAGAAGTGTCTTCGAGACCCTACTCATCGCATCTCGGCCAATCCCGAGGCGTCTCACCAGTGCCGCTTCACTCAAACCTGACGCTCCGGCTTCGGCGACGAAGTGGGCGGCGGCAGCCTCATCGTCGGCCGTGCTCAACGACACGACGCGCGCCAGCGTTTCAGCGTTTCCGACCGTATGCTTCTTGGGCTCGGCGTCCACCACGATCCCCCCCGCAATGGTCTCGAGGGGTGAGTAGCGTCGGAGGATGAAACGATCGCCCCGCGCAGCGACCACCGGGCTCTCGAGGCGAAGCTGCACCATCCCGGTCTCCCCCGGCGACAGCTTCTTCCGGTCTCCGAGCACGCGAACCCGGGCGAGCACCTGAGCGGTTCCGACGTGAAGATGGACGCGGGCGAGGTCCTTGATCACGACCGGGGAGGCCTCCAGCACGTTGAGCTCGGCATCGAGCATATGCGCGGGCGCGATCGACGAGGGCAAAGTGAGGGTATCGCCTCGAGCGATGTCGTCGACGACGACACCGTGGAGGTTCACGGCCGTTCTCTGGCCGGCGGACGCCTCATCCGTCTTCGCTCCGTGCACTTGAAGACCGCGCACTCGCGCTCTCAAGCCCGTCGGCTGTAGCTCGACTTCATCGTCCTGGCGCACGGTGCCCGACGCGATCGTGCCGGTCACTACCGTGCCGAACCCCTTCATGGAGAACACTCGGTCCGCGGGCAATCGAAACACTCCCGACTTGGAGCGACCGGGGACCTTGCGCGCTTGCTCGACGAGAGTAGCCCGGAGAGTCTCGATGCCGTCACCGGTCTTCGCCGATACGTGAACGACCGGAGCGTCCTCCAGAAAACTTCCCTCCACGAGCTCTTTGGTCTCGAGGGCGGCCAAATCTCTCAACTCCTCATCGACGAGATCGCTCTTCGTCAACGCGATGACCCCTCGCTCGATGGCGAGGAGTCGGCAAATATCGAAATGCTCGCGGGTTTGAGGCATCACGGACTCATCGGCGGCGACGACCAGGACGACGAGGTCGATACCGCCCACGCCGGCGAGCATGTTCTTCACGAAGCGCTCATGGCCGGGAACATCCACGAAAGCGATGGAAAGATCTTCCTCGTCCTTCAAGAACGCAAAGCCGAGATCGATAGTGATCCCACGCTCCTTCTCCTCTTTCAGACGATCCGGATCGGTGCCCGTCAACGCTTGGACGAGCGCGCTCTTTCCATGATCGATGTGTCCGGCGGTGCCGATGACGACATGTTTCATCGGCGCCATGATAGCGGAAGACTTACGGGCCGCGCCTATGTTAAAACTTTACCTCCGACCCCAACCCCTGGAGTCGGGATCGACCAGAAGGGACGACAATCAGGATGAGAAAGACGTCAATCGGGGCCGTGCTCACGCTCTTGTTGAGCACCACTTTCGCAACCGCACAAGAGATTGGACCCGCCCGAGGCGCCCTCGTCATCGTGGGCGGCGCGATGCGCGATACCGCGATCATGGAGCGCTTTATCGAGCTCGCGGGCGGACCGGAGGCGCCCATCGTCATCATTCCTACCGCCGGCGGGGGGGAACACTACGATCAGTACTATTCCGGTAAAAGGCGATGGGAAGAAGCCGGCGCGGCCGACGTCACGGTGGTCCATACCAAAGATCGCAACGAGGCCAACAAGGACTCCTTCGTCGCACCGATCCAAAAAGCGCGGGGGGTGTGGTTTCCGGGCGGCAGACAGTGGCGGCTCGCTGACGCCTATCTCGACACCCGCACGGAGCTCGAGATCCAAAACGTCCTCAAGCGAGGAGGCGTCGTCGGAGGCTCGTCCGCCGGGGCGACCATTCAAGGCTCCTATCTGGTGAGAGGCGATACCAAGACGAACACCATCATGATGGGCGATCATGAAGAGGGCTTCGGGCTTCTCAAGAACGTCGCCATCGATCAACACCTGCTGGCGCGCAACCGACACTTCGATTTGATTCCAGTGATCGAAAAGTTCCCACACCTCTTGGGGATCGGGATCGACGAGGACACTGCCATCGTCGTGCAAGGGGATCGGTTCGAGGTCATCGGCCAGAGTCTCGTCGCGATCTACGACAACCAGCGCACGCTCTCGGGCGAGGGAAGGTTCTACTTCTTGCGGCCCGGGGATTCCTACGACTTGAGCACTCGCTCAGCGCTACGCCGCGCTTACTCGACGGAGCCGTTCGACGTCGTGCTAGAAGAGCCATGGCCCGATCGCAACTGAGTCGCGCCGAACGATGAGTTCTGGTGAAGCTACCCAAAGAGCTCCTCAGCCGCTCGCCCGCGGAGTCCGCTAGACGCCTCTGCTTCGGTCTCGGTGATGAGGCGTCGTCCGCGCTCTCGCGGATGGACGACCCACAAGACACCGAGGCGCTTCACGACTTCCGGGTCGCGCTCAGACGGTTGCGCAGCGTCATGCGCGCCTATCACTCAGAGCTCGCGGACTCGCGGGTGAAAAAGCACCGGAAACGAGTGAGCCGGCTCGCGTCTTCGACCAATGTGGCCCGCGATACGGAGGTTCAGATCGCGTGGCTCGAAGGTGAGCTCCACGAGCTCGACGACAGCGCCGTCAAGGGCGCGTCGGAATTGCTCGCGACGCTGAGAGCCCGCCTGGAGTCGAAAACGCCGCCCGATGGACTCCGGCGGGAGTTCCGCGCCCTGCGACGAGACCTCGTCAAGTCGTTTCTCACGATCCGGATCGACGAAGGCGCTCCCTTGACGAACTTCGCGCGAGCGACCGCCGATCGGGTGAGAGACCACGCCGCCGTGCTTCGAACAAGCTTGAGTGACGCGCACTTCGCTTTGGACACGGAGCTCTTCCACCAAGCGCGGATCGAGGCGAAGCGACTGCGCTATCTCCTCGAGCCGCTATCGGCCGCGGTCCCGGAGGTCCGTCCGCTGGTCAAGCGCATGAAGTCGCTTCAGGACGTGCTCGGAGAGATTCAAGACACGAGGGTTCTGACGGAGCTCATCTCTCGAGCGCTCGAGAGTCAAGCCATCGAGCAGGCACACCGGCTCAGAGACATCGCGCTTAGAGACGAGGACATCCCTGAATCGTACAACCCCTCGGACTCCGGTCTCGTCGAGCTCCTACGTCGCCAACGAGAGAGACGGGCGCGCTCGGTTGCGACATTAGCCTCGGAGTGGCTCGCTCCCAACTGCGATCCGTTTTTCGAGGAGCTCGACCGCTTCACCACCCTCCTCCGCTTGTGGCCAGAGCGAGCATTTCCCACCCGACGGTTTCTTCTGTCGGCGCTCCCGGACGGGCTCGACAAGCAAAAAGCTCAGTTGGTTCGAGACGGGTGGCTCCCCGGCAAAGTGATTCGCGAGCGGCTGCGCTCCATCCGGCATGGACGCTCGGTGCGCTACTGTCGTCTCGTCGAGCGAGACGACGGCCCTCCGTTGGAGGAGAAGCTGACCCGGGGCGGATTCGATCCGCTGTGGTCTCTCACGAGCGATTGTCGTATGGAGAGTCGTCATTACGTGCTGCCGGACGAAGAGGGGAGATGGGTCGTGACCGTCATCCCAGTCCTCGATGTCGTCCTCGCCGTTCACGAGGGCGATCCCGCGTCCGCCATGCCTGGAATTTTCGAGAATCTATTGGCTCGGGATGTGACCCATCTGAAGAAATTCGAGCCGAAGACCCTGGCGTTGCGGGCAACGGCTCGCGTCACGGAGCCGAGCACGTCCCAACCTCAGGCGCCGGACGAAAGCTCGCTGGGCTCTTGAAAGACCGCGCCGTCCTCGAGCCGCAGCGCCGTCAAGCTCTTCTTCCACACGCAACCGCTGTCGAGCCCAATGACGCGCTCCCCGCGATAAAACCCTAGCGCCGCCCAGTGGCCGAACAAGACGGTTTTGTCCTCGGGTATCTCCGCGAGCTCATACCAGGGAAAGCATCCGGAGGGTGCGCCTCCGGGTGGGCCGGTATAGTCGTCACACATTTCCCCACTCTTCGTGCAGGTACGCATGCGCGTTAGCACGTCCACGATCGCCCGCTGCTCGGTATCGAGGCGACCAGCAGCGAGCGCTTCGGAGGCATCCGCGGCCAGAGCCTCGACCTCGGCGAATGTCCACCGGGGTGACAGGCCGGCATGAACCATCACGAACTCTCCTTCCTGGTGGAGGAGCGGTCTCGTCGAGAGCCACTCCAAGAGGTCGTGTCTATCCGGCGCTTTCAGCACCTCATCGAACGTGTCGCGCCGTGATGGCTTCCGCGTCCCGTTCACTCGAGAGAGTAGATGTAGATCGTGATTGCCGAGCACGGCGGTGACTCGGTCAGAATGGCTCACCGCCCACCGCAGGACGTCGAGGGAGCTCGGTCCACGATTCACGAGATCGCCGGCGAGCCAGATACGATCGTTAGCGGAATCGAACCCAACGCGGGCGAGGAGGCGCTCGAGCGTGATAAAACAACCCTGCACGTCACCGATCGCATAGGTCGCCATAAGCCGCATCATATGCCATGCCCGATAGCCAGTTGAGCGATACCTTCGCCGCCGTCGATCTCGGTTCGAACAGCTTCCACATGAAGATCGCCCGCGCCGTTCACGATGAAGTGCACGAAGTGGACCGCTTGAGAGAGCGGGTCCGCTTGGCCTCCGGGCTGACGAAGGACAAGACGCTCAGTGACGAAGCACTCGAGCGGGCCTACGTGGCGCTCGCGAAATTCGGTGACCGACTCCGCGACATCCCGTCCAAGCAGATCCGCGCGGTCGGAACGAATACGCTACGTCAAGTCAAGAAACCTCGAGCGGTGCTCAAGAAGGCGTCCGAAGCGCTCGGCCACAACATCGAGGTGATCTCCGGCCAAGAAGAGGCCCGGCTAATCTATGTCGGAGTGTCGCATTCGCTTCCCTTCGACGAAGAGCGGCGTCTCGTCGTCGACATCGGCGGGGGCAGCACCGAGGTCATCATCGGCGAAGGGTTCGAAACGAAGCGGGTCGCCAGCTTGTTCATGGGTTGTGTTTCCTACACGCAGAAGTTCTTTCCCGATGGCGTCATCAGCGCCGACGGCATGAAGGCAGCCGAGACCGCCGCTCGGGTCGAGCTCGAGACGGTCGAAGACGGCTTCAAGTCTCTCGGCTGGGAGCGTGGGTTCGGTGCCTCAGGCACGATTCACGCCGTCAATACCGTGCTGAGAGACAACGGCTGGGGCCAGAACATCACACGCAAAGGCCTGAAGAAACTCTCGAAAGCGCTCGTCGACATTGGCAAGATCTCGAAGCTCTCGTTGCCGGGATTGAGTGACGACCGCGCGCCCGTGTTTGCGGGCGGCGTCGCGATTCTTCGGAGCGTGTTCGAGAGTCTCGAGATCGAATCGATGGAGCCGGCCAACGGCGCTCTGCGAGAAGGCGTCCTCCACGATCTGATCGGCCGCAACCGCCATGAAGACACCCGCGCGACGACGATCCTGCGCTTGGTCGAGCAGTACCGCATCGACGCCGCCCAAGCCGACCGGGTGGAGCGCACCGCGCTTTCAGGACTCAAGCAGCTCAAACGCGCGTGGGGGCTGGAAGATCCCGACTATCGACATCTTCTCTCTTGGGCCTGCAGGCTTCACGAGATAGGCATTACGATTTCTTATAGTGGGTACCAACGTCATGGCGCCTATATCGTAGAGAACTCCGAGCTCGCGGGCTTCTCCCGTGACGATCAGGCACTGCTCGCCGCGCTCATCGACGCACATCGACGCAAACTCTCCCGGTCCCCGTTCGAGGATCTCACCCTCGTGGAGGAGGAAACAGCCCTTCGTCTCGCGATCCTTTTGAGAGTCGCGGTCGTGTTGAACCGGCATCGCAGCCCGAGGCCGCTACCTCCGATTGCGGCGGCCGGAACGAAGAAAAGTCTCAGCATCGCTTTTCCCATCGGGTGGCTCGACAAGCACCCGCTCACCCGAGCGGACCTCGAAGCCGAAGCGAAAGCGTTGAAGAAGGTCGGCTACGAGCTCATGGCGACTTGAGTACTCCAGTGGCCAGCCCGCGGCTGAAAAAAAGGACCAGGTCCATTTATCGACGTCGGTTCGGGGTCGCTAGTCCTTTTATTCACAATAGATTGGCTCGCTTACGTAATTCGTAAAAATGGACCAGGTCCCATTTTCGGCCGCGTGTCAATCGGTGACGTAGCTGAAGAGCTTGTACTTCCCCTCCCGCTCCATCACGGAGCCGAACAAATCGAGCCACTCCTCGCGGCCGTCATCGAGGCGGATCTTTACCCGGGCGTCGCGATGGACGGTGAACGTGTCGTAGTCGGTGACACCGTCCTCGAACTTCAGCTCGAGCAGCGTCATCGAGCGCCCTTTGTAACGGTCGAACGTGTGCAGCAGGGCGTTGTGACTCTTTTGATGGAGATCGCCCCAGCCGTAGTCGAACGGGACGCCCCGTTCGGGACGTGACGACGGAAGCTCGGGCCACACATAGTGTCGGAACTGCTCTTTGCTGAGGGCATAGGATTGAAGGGCTTCGCCGTTCTCCGAGCCGAGCCCCTCGAGGAACGCTGTTGCGAGCGCCTCAGGAGAGTCGAAGACCGGCTCGAGGCTCGGCTTCTCGACGTCTGCGGAAACACTCGAGGTCCCGTCACCCGCTGCCAACCCCCCGCACGAGACGGCAGCGAGCAACGAGACCACGAGGAGTAGAACAGGCATGTGTCGGCGCGAGCTCAACGGGGCTCGAAGCTCGTCCAGCCCGCGACCCAGTTACCGAGATAGGGGTTGTCCGGGTCAGCCGTCTGGGCCTGCCCCATCGCACCGATGAAGCGCGCGGGTTCGAAGAAACCGTCGTTCGGCGGCAAGACGAAAGGTACGGTGCCATTGGTCGCGTTCGCATCTGGGCCCGGACGAAAGTCCGGGGTGACGATGTCATAGGGGTCGCGAAGTCCAGGATTCGTCACGACGACGTCCCGGCTCATTTGAGTCGCGAACTGTTGGGTCGTGAACGGCGGCGCCGGAGACTCACTCGAGTCCGTCGAGAAGTTGGGCTGGTTGTTGAAGAAGATCATGCTTTGAAGCACGATCCCGCCGCGAGAGGCGACGCCAAAGGTGGCCGGGTCGTCGATCTCGAGACCTTCCTCTTTGAATCCGGTGACGATCGTGTTGCGGATCTTCGCCGCAGTACCTTCCCGCAGCAGGATTCCTTTGTCGCTCTCGTCGCCTTGGGCTAGCGTCGGCGCGCCGATGAGCGTGAGGTTGAAGAGCTTGGGGTTCGACCTGGGCGTGAGATCGTTGTTCTCGGCATTGTTGTCCGCCTCGATTCCCTGATCGGCATCGTCGCCGTGTTGCTGGGCGATCCAGAACTGCCCTCGGCCGGTCCATCCGTCGGTCCAATCGAAGCTGTCATCCGCGATGCCGGTGCACACCGCATACTTCACGTCGACCGTGCCACCGAAAAACTCGATGCCGTCGTCCTGGTTGAAATGCACTTGCACGAACTCGAC
>JAJCXL010000488.1 GCA_029263435.1 Acidobacteriota bacterium
GGAGCGCTATAACCCCGCGGTCGAGGCGGTCTTGAGCCAATCCACGGACCCGCGCTTCATCGAGGTCCACCGGCTCGGTTCGTTCTCGCCCCGCAGCCTGGATATCGACGTGGTCCGAGATCTGATGATCCACGATCTCGACGTCGTCTCGACCCTGGTAGGGCAGGAAGTGGAATCGATCGAAGCGGTTGGAGTGCCGGTGTTGACCCCGAGGGTGGACATCGCCAATGCGCGTCTGCGTTTCGCGGGAGGGGCGGTCGCGAACGTCACCGCCAGTCGGGTCTCCACGGACAAAGTCCGCAAGTTGAGGATCTTCGAGCGCGATCGCTACGTGTCGCTGGACTATCAGGCCCAATCGGCGCTGTGCTATCAAGTCTTTCCTTCCGAATCTCGGGACCGTCCGGACATCCGGAGCACAGAGCTCGTCGTCACGAAAGAAGAGCCGTTGAAACGAGAGCTTCTCGATTTTCTCGAATCGGTGTCTACCGGCCGCGAGCCGCGGGTTACCGGCAAAGATGGGACGAAGGCGCTCGAGCTTGCCCTGCGGGTCGTGGAAGCCATGGCGCGAGGGGCCGGATGATATCGCGACATGTGAAGAATGTAATTTGATCGGGTAGGATCTCCGATTCCGTTGCTGCGCCGATGGGCGATGGTTATAATCCGTTAGGTCGTTTCCATTCAAGGATTTGGCAGTGAGACGCGGCCCGATTGAGTCGCGATGCTACTTCGAGACAGCCGAACGGCGATGAGCCGCCCAGAACGACGCCGGGGGCAACCTCGCGCGCCAAAGGCTCGCTCCGAGGAGCACGCCCATCCGTTTCGGCGGACGGCTAGCGGCTTCGAGAGTCTCATCCCCACCGATGGGGGAGAAGACTTCTTCTTCTCGCAATGGATACAAGATGCCGAGATCGCGGCCGAGTTCCTCGAGCATGGTGGCGAAGATCGCGATGCGCTGCTGGGAGACCCGCGGTCGGGGATGGCGGTATCCGCCGTTTTTCATGTGCTGTTCGTGGTCATTCTCCTCTTTCAGCCGAACCTGCGAGAGCTTTTGAACCTCGAACAACCGGACCCTCAACAGGTCGTCGAAGCCGATAAGCCCGAGCCGCTCCTCGTGTTCGTGGAAGAGCCGCGGCCAGAGCCACCGCCCGTCGCTGCGATGCCTGCAGTACCGGTTGCGCCGCTCCCGGTCAATCCCAATCAGCCGCAACCGACGCCACCCCCTGTTAGGGACAACGCCTTGTTGATTCCCAAAGCGATGCTCGCCCCGGACCGGCGGGCGGAGATCATGAACGACCTCCCGTTCTCGACCGGGGAAACCGAAGAGTTCTACACGGATGAGGAAGTCAAGGATCCGGGCACTGAAGGCGATCTGAGAACGGAGCCCGAAGAGCTCGTCGCCGAACAGAATTCGTCCCCTGAAGCCGTCACGGACGACCTCGTCGAGGAAGGTGAGGCGCAAAAGGATCGAGATGCGATCGAGCCGGAGACCAAGACCGCTGACCAGCGGATGGACGCGGCTGAGCTCAGCAAGTTCGTTTTCGGCGAGCGGGAGAACGAGGCAGCTTCCACGACTCCGGAGCCTTCGGAACGGGAGAGGGTGGCACGCGGTCCGGATTTGCGGCGGCCGGATCCCCGCCGCGGAGACGTGGGTGAGGGCGGTGAGAACGGCAAGCTCACCGACATTCGTCGGTTCCTGGCAGGCTCGCGCTTTCACAACCCCGAAGGCGGACTGGTCGCGAACAGCAAGAACACTCTCTACTACAACGACAAAGGCGCTAACTTCGTGCCGTGGATCCGTCGGATGTTGACCGAGGTCTCGCGCACGTGGCGTGCGGGCATGCCGTGGGCCGCCAATATCTATGCGGGGCACGTCGCGGTGCAGTTCCGGGTCGCTCGGGACGGCACGTTGCTTTCCTACGACACCGTGAAGCCGTCCGGCGTCCCCGGATTCGACAACATCGCGGTGGGCGCCATTCGCGCTGCCGATCTCTTGCCGCTGCCGGCGGATTATCCAGATGATCAGTTCGAGATTATCCTCGTCTTCTGGTACAACGAGCGCCCCTACGACATCTTTGGCTAGAGAGTCTCTACTCGTCGTCGTCGCGTTGTCGGTCGCTTGCGGCGGACGAGCGCAACGGTCTCCGGGACGGATTGCCGCCCCACCACCGCCCGTGGTGAGGAGCGCACCCGTCGAGTCTGCGCAGAGCGTCCCTCCGTCGCGCGCCGCCGCTACCCAGCCTCTCCAGCCTCTCCAGCCTCTCCAGCATGTCCAGCCGCCTTATGTTCCACCTTCCGTCGCTCGTCTGGCGCCGGCGCCGCGGATCCGGGTCGGGCTAAAGACCGCGGAGCGCGGCGTGCGTCTCACGGCCTCGACGCCGTTTCGGATTGGAGCTGACGGGCAGTTCATCGAGACTCAGGACGTCTATCTGGAGGTCGGCCGTTCGACGCCTGCAGAGAGCGTGGTCTATCGCGTCCAAGTCTCCAGTTTTCCGAGCCGTAGCGGTGCGGAAGACTTTCGCGCGGCTCTTGGCAAGCAAGACGACATTCATGACGAGCTTTGGATCCGTCGGGAGGACGGCTCCGGCCGCTTCGCCGTTCGCCTCGGAGCGTTCGCCGGCGAATCGAGTGCTAGCGCCCGACTCGAGTCCTTGAGGCTTCGCGGCTACGAGGGACTCTCGCTCGTGCGCGAACCGACCCGGTCGTCGCGACCCCACGAGCTTTTGCTGCACCCGGTGGGGCAGCCCACGCTCCCCTTGGCCGCGCTCTCCCTTTTGGCCTTGCCCGGTGAATCCGGGGGAGTCCTCGAAGTCGATGGACGTCCCTATCGCGGTTATGTCGAGGTGTTCGTGAACCGCACGAACCTCTTTACTATCGTGAACGTCGTCCATCTCGAGGACTATCTCAAAGGGGTGGTCCCGGCGGAGCTGTCTCCCGAAGCATTCCCGCAAAAAGAGGCCATCAAAGCGCAGGCCCTCGCTGCGCGGACCTATGCCGTCAAGCGCCTGGGGCAGTTCTCGGAGGACGGATACGACATCTGCGCGACACCCGCCTGCCAAGTCTATCGGGGGGTTTCGGTCGAGCATCCCATGGCTACGGAAGCGATCCTCGAGACACGAGGCGAAGTCCTGACTTATCGTGGAGAGCTCGTCGACGCTCTTTACACGTCGACTTGCGGTGGCCGGACCGAGAATTCCGAGAACGTTTTCTCCACCGCATTCCCTTATCTCGTCAGCCGCGCATGTTTTCTCGAATCCCGGGGCGGCAGTCTCGAGACGAGTCCCGCCCTCGTTCCTGCCTCTTTGGAGACCGCGACCCTCCGCGCTTTGGATGTCCTGCGTGCCGAGCCCAGCTCTCCGGACGCGTCCGTGTCGCTTGCGGAGGCCGCCGCGCTATTGGGGCGTACGTTGACTCATCTCGGACAGTCGTCTTGCCTAGAAAGCCCAACGACGGGCTCGACCGAGATCAACGTTGCAACACTGGCCCGACTCGTCGGTGAGGGGTTGTGTTGGCAGAGGCGGCTGCAGTTCTTGGTGTCGGACGCAGACGTTCGAAGGCTCGTGCCGAATGTACCAGGCTCCGGCATTTCGGCCGAGGGCGCTCGCTATCTTGCGTTCGCGCTGCGGGAAGGCATCGTCGAGCCGCCACCGGAAGGGTTGGCTCGAGGCGGTGCGCTCGGCCGACGCGACCTTCATCGAGCGATGTATCGTCTGCTCGAGAGAGGCGGCGACACGCTACTTCGACCGGCGACCGTCATCCGGGTCGGGCCAGGACGGGTCGTGTTGCGCGACGACACCCTGTCGGATCGAGAAAACGAGATCGTGACCGGTTTGGCGCCCACCGGCCGCTTGTTCCGTCGCGCCGGCGATCGTGCCTATTTCGCACCGGAGGTCGTGCTTCTCCCGGGCGACCGGGTCGAGATACTCCGAGGAGACCGGGGGCTCGAGGTCTTGGTGTTGATCTCCGAAGGTGCGTCCTTCGATCGCAGCTCTCGCATGTCTCACTGGACGGTCCGCAAGTCCAGCGAGGAGCTTTCCGCGTCCATCGGACGCCAACACGGTCTGGGTCTAGTGCGCGATCTACGGCCGATTCGTTACGGCCGGTCGGGCCGGATCATCGAGTTGACCGTCGTGGGAACGGAGTCCTCCGTAGATTTGAAGGGGCTCGCGATACGGCGGGCGCTCGGCATTCGAGAGAACCTGTTCTTCCTCGATGTGCAGAGGGGACCAGACGGTCACGCTCGGAGCTGGGTGTTCACCGGTCGGGGCTGGGGACACGGCGTGGGCCTGTGCCAAGTGGGCGCCTACGGGATGGCCGCGACGGGTTTCGGCTACCGGCAGATTCTCGCGCACTACTATCCGGGGACCAAGGTCGTGTCGCACGCTGGAAGTGCGCGCCTCGATGTTGACAAGCTTCGTCACGCCCCTTAGCATTAATCACCTTTCGTTTCCTGTCCCAGCAATGTCATGAGTGCATCCAACGCGATGAGTGTAGAAGATCCTGCCGCAGGAAGCGCCTTACGGGGCCAGTTGTCAGATGTCGGACTTCCGACGGTGCTGGCGGTCTTACAAAAATCCGGCCGCACCGGCGTTTTGGCGCTAGTCAATGCCGGGGTGAGAAAGTCGATCTACTTTCTCGAAGGGAAGCTCGTCTTCGCCGCTAGTAGCTTGTCCAAAGACCGGCTCGGTGAGGTGTTGCTCCGAGGGGGCAAGATATCGACCGAGGAGTACCTACGCCTGGACCAGCGGGTAAAGGGCGGTCATCGTATCGGTAAGGCTCTCGTCGAAAGCGGGGTCCTCTCGCCCAAGGATCTATGGTGGGCGATCGAGCAGCAAATCAAAGAGATCGTTTGGAGCATCTTCGAGTGGGAGGACGGCTACTACCATTTCGAGGAGAACGATGTCCCGACCCGCGAGAAGATCACGCTCGATCTGGGCGTTGCCGGGCTGGTCGTCGAAGGGATCCGCCGCTGTGAGGGCTCGGGCGGGATTCGTGAACACTTCATCGCGATCGATTGCGTCGTGGAGCGCTCGGGCGCCGAGGCCCCCGTCGCGCTCGACCCGCACGAAGAGCATGTGCTTCGACTCGTCGATGGCGAGCGTACGGTCTCGGAAATTTGCGGGGAGAGCGAGATTGGAGAGGCCGAGACGCGCAAAGTGTTGCACGCGTTCTTGGCCGTCGGCACTCTGACGTCTAAGGGGCCGCGTCAGCCCGCGGCGGCGACGAAGGTCGAGGATGAGGGAGACCTGAGCTCGGTCATCGATCTGTATAACGAGATGTTTCGCCGCTTGTTCCGGCATATGTCGGAAGAAGTCGGCCCCATCGCGGAGATCATCCTCGAGAAATATCTGAAGGAGCTCAAGGAGCGTCCCGGCTCATTGTTCGAGAAAGTGCGGTTGCAGCAGGATGGTGCTCTCGATCCTGCGCAAATGGAGAACAACTTGTCACGAGTTCCTGAGGGCCAGCACAGAGATCAGCTCGTTTCGGGTTTGAACGAGCTGCTGTACTCCGAGCTCCTGGCCGTCAAGAGAACTCTGGGAGCCTCGCACGAGAGCCAGCTGATAGCGGTTTTTCGCGAAATGCAGAACGAAGGCTGACATGCGCGGTTTCGAACCGCCGGCCTTCACGCAGGCGCAAGCAGTGGGAGCGGGCCTTCTTGGATTCTTCCTGCTCACGTGGTTCGTGATTCGCTGGCTGAGCGCGTGAGCGAGAATAATCCGCTCGTCGCGATCGTGGGACCCACGGGCTCCGGCAAGAGCGATCTGGCGCTCGAGCTCGGGATAAAGCTAGGCGGTGAGATCGTTTCTTGCGATGCTCTTCAGATCTACCAAGAGCTCGAGATCGGGACTGCGAAGCCCTCGCCCTCTGCCCGGCGGCTGGTGGCGCATCACGTGATGGATTGCGTGGCGCCGAGTCAGGATTTCTCCGCCGCCGATTACATTTCGCTGGCCGTGCCGGCGATCGAGGACATCAGAGCGCGCGGGCGCTTACCCCTCGTCGTGGGGGGCACCGGACTCTACCTCCGGGCGCTGATGCTGGGACTCTTCGACGGCCCAGGGCGCTCGCAAACGCTTCGCGATCGCCTCCAGGCGATGGAGGATAGGCGCGGCCCTGGATTCTTGTATCGACTGTTGGCGCGATGGGACCCGCCGTCTACGGCGCGGATTCACCGAAACGATCGGGTACGATTGATTCGAGCTCTCGAAGTGCGGATTCTGACAGGCGAGCCGATGAGCACGAGAATGGCTCGGAGACGCAGCCCGATTGACGAATTCCAAGTTATACTAGTCGGCCTGTCGCCGGAGCGAGGCGCGCTTGCCGAACGCATTGCTCGTCGTGCCGCCGTCATGATTGACAGTGGTTTTACGGAAGAAGTACGAGGACTTCGCGAACGTTATGGAGACGACATTCCTGCTTTCAAAGCCATTGGCTATCGCGAGGCGCTCGACTTCTTGGACGGCGTTACCGATATCGACCGCTTTCGCGACTTGCTCACGCTCGCGACGACTCAGTACGCGAAGCGCCAAATGACCTGGTTTCGTCGAGAAGAGGGGGTGAAGTGGTTCCACGGCGGCGGCGATGAGGCCGCTATCGTTGACGAAGTGTTGGACTATCTAGGGACGGTTCTACCCCGTCGAGACCTGGAGCTCATGCATGCAAAAACAGCCCCCTAACGTTCAGGACAGTTTCTTGAACCATGCTCGTCGAGAGCGGATTAGCGTGACCGTGTACCTCATCAACGGCACGAAACTCACGGGGCGCATCAAGAATTTCGACCGATTTGCCATCGTTCTCGAGAGTGGCGGCATCGATCAGATGTTGTTCAAACACGCAATTTCTACCATCAGTGGGAACAAACAATTCGGCAACTACATGAATCTCGATAATGTTGCGAGCTCCGGCGAAAAGAAGGAATAGCTCTTTCGGTTGATCGCTTTTTGTTCGTGTCTGCGCGGGCCGTTGACGGGCTCGCCGCGCGTGCTATAATCCAGCGCTTAACGTAAGGGACTCAAGGTGTTAGTGGATTTACAGAAGGTCCCCGAAGAGGGGTGCGCGATTGATTGCGCCATCCCTCCCGCAAACGTTGGCAAAGGTGG
>JAJCXL010000489.1 GCA_029263435.1 Acidobacteriota bacterium
GCGCAGGCTCCGCCTCGTATCGGGAATGACCAAGTCGATATCGACGCCGATCGTTCGCCCGAAGCCCTTGCACTCCGCGCAGGCACCGAGCGGGCTGTTGAACGAGAACAAGCTCTCGACCGGGGCCTGGTAGTCGATGTCGCAGCCCGCGCAATGACGGCGATTGCTGAACCGTGACTCTTCGAATCCACTTCCGTTGCGCTCGATCCACACGCTCGCACGATTCTTGCCGTAGCGAAACGCCTGCTCCAGCGCATCGACGAGTCTTCCTCGACCCTGTGGTGTGAGCTTCAGCCGATCGACCAGGACGTCGACCTGGGCCTGCGGCAACGTCTCCGGCCCGAGCTCGACGACGGTGCCCTCGGAATCGAGCCAGCGATGAAAGCCCGTCGCGTGCAGCTGGACGGAGATCTCATCCAGCGAGATCGAGGGGGGAAGATTCAGAGGGAAACTGACCATTGCTTTCGAGCCGGCGTCACCATCGAGCTTCGTAAGGATGCGGTCGGGCTCATCCGGTTCGACCGGCTGGTCACACTCGCGACAGTGGAGCGTCGCCGCTCTTGCGAACAGGATCTTCTGGTAGTCGCAAATCTCCGTCATCGTGCCGACGGTGGAGCGCGAGTTCTTGACCGGATTGCTCTGATCAATCGCTATGGCCGGGGGAATGCCTTCGACCGCATCGACCTTCGGCTTGTCCATCCGATCGAGGAACTGGCGTGCATAGGTCGAGAAGCTCTCGACGTAGCGTCTCTGCCCTTCCGCGTACAAGGTGTCGAACGCGAAAGAGGACTTGCCGGAGCCGGAGACACCGGTGACCGCCACGAGCGCGCCCACCGGGATCTCGACGGTGAGGTTCTTGAGATTGTTCTGACGGATTCCGACGAGCCGGATCGCGGCCGGCGCGCGCGTGTTGCGGCTCACCTGTAGTCGACCCGAACCAAGTGGAGGCCCTTGGCTGGCGCGGTCGGCCCCGCGAGGGTGCGATCTCCTCCTTCGAGGAGAGCATCCAAGGACGCGGGGACGCGCTTGCCGCGGCCGACCTCGAGAAGCGTTCCCACGATGTTTCGGACCATGTGGTGCAAGAAGCCGGTGGCGGTGACTTCGTAGACGAGCTCGTCGTTCTCGTGGCGGAAGACGGACGAGAAGATCCGCCTCGTCGTCGTTCGCGCCCCGCAAGAGCTCGCGCGAAGCGCTCGAAAATCGTGCTCGCCCTCGAACCTGCGGGCGGCGTCGTCGAGGGCCTGGGCGTCGAGCGGGTGCGGGTAGTGAAACGTGAACCGTGAGCGAAACGGGAGCGTCACCGGCTGTCGGTCGAGACGGTAGGCGTAGGTCTTGCTGGACGCGCTGTAGCGGGCGTGGAATCCGTCGGGAGCCACCAAGACGTCCCGGACCCGGATCTCCGGAGGGAGCATCGCGTTCAAGCCCTTGAGGATCCCGCTCGGAGGGATCGGGTGCTCCAGTCGGAAATGGGCGACTTGCGCGAGCGCGTGGACACCCGCGTCCGTGCGACCCGACCCGACCACCCCGATTTTCCCTTTGGCCATCCGGGTGAGCGCTGCCTCTAACCGGCCCTGGACGGTGTCAGCCGAGCGCTGGACTTGCCAGCCTTGAAAGCTCGTCCCGTCATAGGCGAGAACCATCTTGTAGAGGGGCACGGCTGGCTATTCTAGCCCGGCAGTCTTTCCGGTCTGCGCGCCGATCGGGAGCGTACTAGAATGATGACACCCGGGGAACTTAATCGGCCGACGTCGCGTAGTGTCGTAGCGAGGTCCGCACGAATGAGAGGAAAGGCCCGGCCAATTTAGTCAAGCTTCTAGAGGAGAGCCATGAAACCCTATCGCCTTCTTTTCGTGCTGTTCGTGTGTCTTGCGCTCGCCGCTTCTCAGGCGGCGTCACAGGAGCCGCCCGCGAACGTCGATCCCAACGCGACTCGCCTAACCCTGCAGCAAGCCATCGAGATGGCTCTCGCGAACAACCTCGACATCGTCGTGTCCCGTCTGGACACTCAGGTGCGCACGGAGGGAGTGGTCTCCGCCAAGGGTGTTTATCGACCGTTTTTCTCCGCGAGCCTGAATACGCTCGAGAGCGCGTCACCCGCCCAGAACCAGCTCGTGGGTGCGCAGACCCTCACGAGCACCCGGACGAATTACAACTTCACCTGGCAGCAAGAGCTCTCGACCGGCGGAAACTACAACGTCCAATGGCAGAACCTGCGCTCCACGACCAATAGCGCGTTCGCCGGGTTCAACCCCCTCTATGACACCGGCTTGAGCGCCGCCATCACCCAACCGCTGCTCGCGAATTTCGGCACCGACATCAACAAACAGCAGATCCTCGTCGCGCAGAACAACGAGCGGGTCTCGAGGAGACAGTTCGAAGTTCAGATCATGAACTCCGTGCGGGATGTCGAATTTGCCTATTGGGATCTCGTCTTCGCGATTCGAGATCTCGACGTGGCGCAGACGTCTTTGCAGCTCGCCCAGGACCTCCTGCGTAACAATCGGATTCAAGTCGAGGTGGGGACGATGGCGCCCATCGACGTCCTAGAAGCGGAGGCAGAAGTCGCGGCCCGCGGAGAGACCGTGATCCTGGCGGAGGAGCAGATCCGCATCACCGAAGATATGTTGAAACGGCTCATCAACGAGCCATCGTCCGAAGATTTTTGGCGCGTGCGCTTCGCCCCGATCGATCAGCCGACAGTCGAGGAGGTCGAGATCGATATCGACGAAGCGGTTCGAGTCGCGCTCGAGCGTCGACCCGTCCTCGATCAGTCGCGTCTCGAGCTCGAAACGAGGAACTACAACGTTCGCTTCTCGAAGAACCAGCTCCAGCCGCAAGTCGACCTCGTCGGCTCGATCGTGTTCAACGGAATCGGGGGCACCCAGCTCGTGCGCGACAACTTTGCGGGCGAGCCCACCCTCATCATTCCCGGCGGTTTCGGTGATGCTATCGACCAAGTCTTCGGTGGCGACTTCAAGGACTGGTCTGTCGGCCTCAACGTGTCTTATCCGCTGGGAAATTCCCAAGCCCGCGCGCAATACGCTCAAGCGCAAGTCTCGGCCCGGCAGCAGCAAGCACTGATCGACTCGAACGAGATTCTCATCGCGCAGGAAGTCCGCGCCGCGGCGCGTGGGGTTCAGACCAATCGCAAACGTATCGATGCCACTCGCGTCGCCCGCGACCTCGCGGCTCGCCGTCTCGAAGCGGAGGAGAAAAAATTCGAAGTCGGGATGTCGACGAGTTTCTTGATCGTTCAAGCCCAACGAGATCTTTCCCAAGCCGCCGCGAATGAGCTTCGCGCCCTCATCGACTACGTCAAAGCGATCGCGG
>JAJCXL010000490.1 GCA_029263435.1 Acidobacteriota bacterium
GTAAGCTGCGTGAGCGAGCTGCCTCGACCACTCGAGGTAGCTCGCCGCTTCCTTCTCCGAGAGTCCGCCATACGCGGAAAGCTCTCCAAGCTTCTGCTCGACCTGTGCCGGGCTCAAAGGGTTCTCGGGATCGCCCAGAGGAAAGCGCACTTCTTTGACGAGCCTTTCGCCGTCCTCAAGAGTGAGCGCGAGCCGCGCTGGGAACTGAGCGGGAAAGGAGGCGTCGAGCTCGGAGTCGACCGAGACCTCGACCGGCAACGTCATCGGTCCGACATCGTCGACCGAGAAATCTAGGAGGCCGACCGAGCCTTTGGACAACGCGCGGGCCACGCAGTACTGAAGGCTGAACTTTGCTTCGTACGGTGTGCTCGGCGCCTCGTTGTCGCAGAGATCGGCGGCCGCTTGGTAGACATAGACGGTGGCGGCTTCCACCGCTCGTCCGGAAAGCTCTGCTCTGAGTGCGAGTGAAGCGTCGACCGCCGCGTGCGTGTGGCGACAAGACGCATAAGGCTTCAACGACACGCGAGGAAGCCGGAAGTCGTCGAGGTCCAAATCCTCGGTGACTTTGTCGGGCTCACCCTCGGGAGCGAAGCCGGCGAAAAAGCCGCGCTCGCCCTCGACGATGGCTGCGGGTCCAGTGAACCCGCGTCGAGCGAGCTCCGCGGCTCGGACCCCGTTCGCGGCGGCGTGGCCGGCGTGGAGGTGTTTCGACATGGCACCTTCCGCGTTGAACTGCCACAGGCCGGAGGCCATCGTGCCGGCATTTCCGAGCGCCCAGCTTAGCGCTTCGGCGTCGAGCCCGACGAGCCAGCCTGCCGCCCCGGCCGCGCCGAAGACGCCGCAGGTCGAGGTGTTGTGGAAGTGATAGTAGTGCTTCTTACCGACGGCGGAGCCGAAGCGGATCGCTACCTCGTAGCCGGCGACGATCGCGGAGAGCAGCTCTCTTCCGCTCTTCTTCTCTTGCTCCGCGACGGCCAGGGCGGCGGGGATCACGACAGCGCCGGGATGGATGATCGACGAGCGATCGACGTCGTCCATCTCGACGATATGAGAGAGCGCACCGTTCGCGAAGGCTGCGGGCTCGGCCGCGCGGGAGCCGCCAGAGGCGGGCTCGCCGAGGATGCGACAGCTCCCTGCCGGCTGCGCTCGCGTGTAGTCGAGCACGGCCCGCCCGGCAGCCGTACCGCGTCCGGCGAGTCCGCTGGCGAGCCAGTCGAGGACGTAGATCCTTGCTTGCTCGAGGACCTCGTCGGGGAAGCCGCGGTCGTGGTGCCTCGTCACCCAGTGGGCGAGTCGTTGGCTGTGTGTCAGCTGGCTCACCAGCTAGTTGGTCGTCGCGGGACGGGCAATGATCGGGAGCACGATCTTCGAAGGATGTTCCCGGTCATGATAGATGGCGTTGGTAGCGACCACTCCTGGGAAGTCCTCGTCCATTTCCTTGCCGGTATTGCCGTTCGGATACCATTTCGGAAAGCTGCTGCTGGAGAGCACGACTCGGATGCGGTGGCCTTCGAGAAACAGATTCGAGATCGGATACATCTCGATCTCGAAACGATAGATCTCTCCGGGCTTCATGAGGGTGGGTCGCTCCATACCGTCCCGGTACCGCGCCCGGAGGATGTTTTGCCGAAGGGTTTGAGAGTAGCCGTCGGGATGCACATCGGTCAGGGTGACGACCCAGTCGGTGTCGACCGCGCTCGATGACGCGTAGAACTCGAGCTTGGGAAGACCCGTGACTTCGACCGGACTCGTGAGCGCTTCGGTGGAGTAGGTCAGGCTTCTCTTGTCCGCGGGCCGATGGTCCCGTGCGCCGTTCGGCTGGACGAAGAGATCGCCGCCGATGGACGGCACTGGGTTTCTCGGGTCGTAGTCGTAGGTGTCCGCGGGCTCGTTGGCCGGGGCATCGCGGGACAAAGCGCCGTCATTCAACGAGTCCATCGCGCCCGACGTGCCGGCCCGGAGGAAAAAGTCCTGATAGTCGGTGCGCGCGAGCGGAAACTCGTGCTCGTCGCGGTAGACGTTTTCGCCCATGACGAAGATCCGCACCGGCGGCTCGTCCATAATGCCGTTGTCGATGTCTTTGAGGTGGTAGTCGAACCATCGGAGCCGCAGAGCGTTGTAGTCGAACGAAACCTCGGGGCCGAAATCCAGGTCGCCGATGACTCGCGCGGTGATCTCGCGAGCTCCGTGAAGATGCGGGCTCAGCAACATCTTTTGCTGCCCGCGTGCTTTGTCGCCGCCCTGGGCGTTGATGCCGTTGAAGTGTTTCACGGCCGCGTGAGGGTATCGGTCGTACCAACCGCTGTAATGATAGATGGGCACGTTGACTTGGTCCCAGTGCTCGTCGATCGCGAACTGCTTCCAGTAGTCATTGTAATAAGGATTGCCGACGAGGTCTTCGAGCATCGGAGAGATCATGCTCTCGGCGAAGGCTTCGCGGGTCTCGTTCTTGCGATCGTACCAGCGCATCCACGATTGGCCGTCTCCCAGATAGCCGCGGTGGGCAGGGAAGTTTTGTCCCAGCGGTTGCACCATCTCGCTCTGAGTCAGAAGCCAAGTCGGCATGATCATGTGAACGGCGCCGCCGGCGTAGAAGAGGTCCTTGAAGATGTTGGTCGCGAACTGCGCGCAGAACATCGCCTCGAGATGAGGAGGTCGGGTCACCATCGTGAGGTATTGGTTCGCGCAGGTGAACGACAGCCCCATCGTCCCGACTTTGCCGTTGGACCAAGGCTGGGCGGCAGCCCACTCGATGGTGTCGTAGCCGTCCTGGTTCTCACCCCAGCCTTCGTCTTTCAGCCAGTAGTAAGTGCCTTCCGAACGGTAGCGGCCGCGTTCGTCCTGTCGCAAGACGACGTAGCCTCGCTTGACGAAGTAGAGCGCGTGGACGTTCTCGCAACTGCCCTTGTCGTACGGGGTCCGCTCGATGATCACAGGGTAGGGGCCCGGAAACTGGTCCTTGGGGACGTAGACATCGGTGCCGAGCTTGGTCCCGTCTCGCATGGGAACCATTTGCTCGGTGCACTCCCAAGTTTGACCGAACGCGACGACCGGGAATAAAACGAGGGACAAGACGAACAAACATCGCACCATTGAGCTCTCTCCTGACACTCGTGTAACCCACCCGAGCAAGTGCCGTCAACCTTTGCGAGAAAACGGTATTGCTAAAAAATTAGCCGTATGCTAGTTTTTCAGCACAAAGAAATGACGTGGAGGTTGGATATGAAATCGCTTCGAGCAGCAGCTGTTTTTAGCTTCATCGGCCTGAGCTTGGTCGGAATCTCGCCCGCCCAGGAGACGGACCGGGTGCTCGCGGAGCTAGGCAGCGGCCATGCCGTGATCCGAGCGACGGCGGCCTGTCGGGTGGCCGAAATGGGCAGCGGCGTTGCGGGAGAGCAGCCCTCACTGATGGAGGCTCTTGTCGCGCTCCTGGGCGACGACACCGAGGTCGAGGGGCGCCTTTGCAGGGATCACGACTCGTGGTGGGACGGTCGAGCTCGAGCCAGCTCGCCCGGACGAGAGGCCGCAATGGCTCTCGAACGATTCGGTAAGCGCGCACTGACGCCGGTGGTGGAGGTGCTTCGTGGGACAGACGACGTCGCGCGGGAGCACGCGGCGTTCGCTCTCGGAATCCTCGAAGACTCGACCGCCATCCCCGCGCTCGCCGAGGCCCTCGAGCGCGAGCCGGCATTGGTTCGAGCCCGAGCCGCCTGGTCGCTCGGGCTGATCGAGGACCGCGGCGCGGTGACGATCTTGGTTCGGGCGGCCACGGATCCGGACGCTGAAGTTCGCGAGGAAACGGCTTGGGCGCTCGGAATGATCGAAGACGCTTCGGGCGTCGAACCGTTGACGACTCTGATCTCCGATGAGAACCCTTCGGTTCGCCAACAGGCCGCGTGGGCTCTGGGAATGATCGAAGACCGTCGAGGTGTCGCCCCGCTCATCGTCGCGCTGAAGGATGAGAGCCCCGACGTGCGTAGGGAAGCGGCCTGGGGGCTCGGGATGATCGAAGACGGCACCGCGTTGGACGCGCTCGTCGATGCTCTCGACGACCCCGAAGCGCGGGTCCGCAAACAAGTCGTGTGGGCGATCTCTCAAGTGATCGCCGATGCGGATACTTCCAAGCTCGACACCGATGCGCTCGCCGCATCTCTCGAGAAAGCCTTCGACAGACGAAGGGAGTAGAATCCGCCTTGGGCCCTTTCGGGTCCGGGAAGGATCCACTCATGAATCGTCGACGTTTTCTTGGTTACTCCGCTGCCGGTGGAGCGAGTCTTCTGGCAGCCCCGATGGGATGTGGGCCCGCCGGCTCTAGCTCGAGCGGCGGCTCCGGGCAGCCGAGCGGTGGCGGTGGTGGTGAGTCGCGGGCTGAGGACTTCGAGCTTCACGAGGCCACCGTAGCCGAGCTTCAAGACCAGATGGCGTCAGGAGAGCGTAGCGCGCGCTCGATCTCCGAAACCTATCTCGCTCGAATCGAGGCGCTCAACCGTCGAGGCCCGGAGCTTCGGGCGATCATCGAGACGAATCCCGAGGCGCTCGAGATAGCGGATGCTCTCGATGCCGAGCGCGCGAGTGGCAACGTCCGAGGTCCGCTCCACGGCATTCCCGTCGCGATCAAAGACAACATCGACACGCACGACCAGATGACGACGACCGCGGGCTCGCTCGCGCTCGAAGGCTCCATCCCTCCCCAAGACTCTTTCGTTGCCGAAAAGCTCCGAGAGGCAGGCGCCATCATCCTCGCGAAAGCGAACATGAGCGAATGGGCTTATTGGCGCGGTTTCAAAGCGAGCTCCGGCTGGAGCGGTCGTGGCGGCCAGTGTCGTAATCCCTATGGGCTCGATCGGAACCCTTGCGGTTCGAGCTCGGGCTCCGGCGTCGCCGCTTCCGCCAACCTCGCAGCGCTTACCATCGGCACCGAGACCGGCGGCTCGATCATGTGTCCGTCCTCCATCAACGGCATCGTCGGGATCAAGCCGACAGTCGGGTTGTGGAGTCGCTCCGGCATCATCCCGATCTCGCACTCGCAGGATACGGCCGGGCCGATGACGCGGACCCTGCGTGACGCCGCGGTCTTGCTCGGCGCGGTGACGGGTGTCGACCCGAGAGACGACGCGACGGCGAGGAGTGACGGGAACTTCCACACCGACTACACTCAGTTCCTCGATGCCGATGGCTTGAGAGGCGCGCGGATCGGCGTGGCTCGGAACTTTCCCGGCTTCGACGAGCGTTGTCTCGAGCTGTTCGACCAAGCGATCGAAGACATGAAGGACGCCGGGGCGGTGATCGTGGATCCAGCCAACATCGCGAGCATGGACAACGCGAATGTCTTTTCCGAGCTCCCCACTCGCGTCCTCAACTATGAGTTCAAGGCAGGTATCAATGCCTATTTCGCGGGGCTCGGCCCCGACGCACCCATCAAGGACCTCACCGAGCTCATCGCTTTCAACGAGGCGCACCACGACGAAGAAATGCCCTATTTCGGTCAGGAGCGTCTCGTGGCATCGCAGGAAGCGGGAGATCTCACGGATCCGGACTACCTCCACGCCGTCGAGACCGTCCAACGCCACTCGCGAGAAGAAGGCATCGACGCCGTCG
This sequence comes from Acidobacteriota bacterium, assembly GCA_029263435.1. Taxonomy (GTDB): domain Bacteria; phylum Acidobacteriota; class Vicinamibacteria; order Marinacidobacterales; family SMYC01; genus JAJCXL01. The sequence goes on from JAJCXL010000490.1 coordinate 5,599, forward strand.
TTGCCGAGCACCGGCTCGACGCGATCGTCGCTCCGACCCGGGATCCTGCGTGGCTGACGGATCACATCATGGGGGACCGCCTTCAAGGTGGCTCGAGCGCCGGGCTGGCCGCCATTGCCGGCTACCCCGACATCACGATCCCGATGGGCGCGGTCTCGGGCCTCCCGGTCGGCATCTCTTTCTTCGGACCCGCGTGGAGCGAGCCCACGCTGCTTTCCATCGCTTACGGATACGAGCAGACGACGATGCGCCGCAAAGCTCCGGAGCTCCTGCCGACGCTCGGTTAGGCGCTAGGCGCTAGCGCAGAATCACGGTCTTGGTGGGAGAGCGCATGTCATAGACCTGCCCGCGCCATTCGATCCGGCGCGAAAGCAAGGCGCGGAGCGCTCCTTGAAGCGTAATGAAGCTGGCCACCGGAACCCACAACGCGGAAGTCAGCCGGCGACCCTCCAAATGGTGGGACCAGGGTGCTTTCTTCCCTCGGATGTAGGCCGTCATCATGCCGAGGATCTGGACGACGCCCCAAAGCAGACCCCCCGGGACTCCCGCAGCCCAAAACCCGGTCACGAAAAACGCCGTGAACTGCGCGTGGTGGATGACCGCCACCCAGAACAACGCCGGCCAGTACACGCGCGTGATCGTCATCTGGCGCCCGACCCATCGCAAGAGCTCCGCTAGCCCGACCCCGCCATAGGAGGGGACCACCGCTTCGGGAACGAAGGCGACCAGAAGCCCGGCGCCTCGCACGGCGTGCGTCAGCGCGTAGTCGTCGGAGACCGCACCTTGCCATGCTCCATG
>JAJCXL010000491.1 GCA_029263435.1 Acidobacteriota bacterium
GGATGAGGAGGAGCTCCGGGCGCTCGCCGGGAAGCTCCCAGTACGAAGGCGTCGACCGAGAGAAGTCAGCCTCGACCTCCTGGAGCAACTTCCTGGCGACGAACAGGAGGACCCTGTTCGTGAGATCGAGGTTTCCGGGAACGCGTGTGTGGTGGCGTCCAAGTTGGCGTCCGTGATCGAGCGCCTGAGCGAAGAGGATCGCCTTCTCCTGAAGCTCCGGTTCTTCAGCCGGCTGACGGCCCGTCGGATCGGGGTGATGCTTGATCGGACGCCGTCACAGGTCTACACGCGGATCGATAGTATTCTCAGCCAATTACGGAAGGAGCTCGAGCTAAAAGGCGTTCAAACTGCTGACGTGAAGGCGGTTCTGGAATGGGGCCAGTTCGACATGGATCTGGGCTCGGCGCTCGGGGACTAGGTTTGGTGCGATCCGTTTCCTAAAACGCCGTGTGGGGCCGTCTACTCAATATGCTGCATTGGGGGAGGGCCCTACTCGGGCGTGGGGTGTGCCCGGAGCTCGAAGACCTCGCGCTCATGGCGGAAGGACGTATCGGGGGGCTCAAGAGGCGACGCCTCGTCCGGCACCTGAATCGTTGTCCGGAATGTTTCGATATCTTGACGGAAACGGCGAGACTGATATCCGAGGACGACCCGTGAGGGCGTCTCTCCGGCCTCCCCCCTCAGCACCCGTCGTCGTCTGACGGCCTTCCTAGAAACCGTGGCATAGTTAGCCGCGGGAGGGCTGGTCATGGAGTCGAACGCGGCGAAGCCGGGTTGGTTTTCGCGCAACTGGAAGTGGCTTGTGCCGCTGGGTTGTCTGGCGCCGATTATGGGCCTCTTCTTGTTCGTCGGCGGGATCGTCGCCGTCGTGGGTGGCGCGGTCCGGATGTCGGATCCCTATCGCATCGGAGTCGAGCGCGCTGAGGAAAGCGTCGAGGTCGCGGACGCTCTGGGTGAGCCCATCGAGGTCGGTTGGCTTGTCGGCGGCAACATTAATGTCAATGGACCTTCTGGATCGGCGGACTTGAGCATCCCTCTCAATGGGCCCAAGGGCTCGGCGACGCTGTACGTCGTGGCGGAGAAGACGGCGGGGGAGTGGACTTTCTCGCGACTCGAGATCGAGCTCGAGTTTGATGGCCGCCGCATCGACTTGCTCGGAAGGATGGAGATGGTGCGTCTGGGTGTCTGGACGTTCCAACCGTATCCGTTGTTTTCTTGGAGAACCGAATGAAGCGCATTGTCTGGATGCTGTTTGCCTTGTTGCCTACCGTCGGCGCGTCCGCCCAAGAGATCGACCTCGCGCACTACGAGGCGATGGAGTGGCGGAATATCGGGCCGTTTCGAGGCGGGCGGTCGAATACGTCGACGGGAGTGCCATCGCAGCCGGGGACGTTCTACTTCGGGAGCGTCGGGGGCGGAGTCTGGAAAACGACGGATAGCGGGATCACGTGGAAGAACGTGACGGACGGCTTTTTGAACACGGCGTCGGTGGGGGCGGTCGCGGTGGCGCCATCGGATCCCAACGTCCTCTATGTGGGAATGGGCGAGCACGCGGTGCGTGGAGTGATGACGTCGCACGGGGACGGCGTCTACAAATCGACGGATGCGGGTCGGACGTGGACGCATATGGGTCTTCCCCGCTCGCGTGCGATCTCGCGGATTCGGATCCATCCGAGCGATCCGGACCGCGTGTACGTAGCTGTCCAGGGCGCGCCGTACGGGCCGACGGAGGAGCGCGGGATCTATCGCTCTCGAGACGGCGGCGAGAGCTGGGAACAGGTCCTTTATGTCAGCGACAGCGCGGGCGCCTCGGACTTGGATATGGACCCGACGAACCCGCGCATTCTGTACGCCGCGTTTTGGGATCACCTTCGGATGCCGTGGGAAGTACGAAGCGGAGGGGACGGAAGCGGGATTCATAAATCAACCGACGGCGGGACCACATGGGAGCGGCTCGGTGAGGGCGGCGACGAGGGCTTTCCCGAGCTCAAAGGAAAGATGAGCGTGTCGGTGTCCGCGAACCCGGACCGGATTTACGCGCTGGTGGAAGCCGATCCGGACGGTGGCCTGTACCGCTCGGAAGATGCGGGGAAGACGTGGGCATTGGTGAACGAGACGTGGACGATCCGCGCACGCGCCTGGTACTACATCAAAGTCTTCGCGGATCCTCAGAATCCCGATGTCGTGTGGGTGACGAATGCGCCGGTGATGAAATCGATCGATGGCGGAAAGACATTTACTCGGGTGCGAACGCCTCACGGCGACAACCACGACTTGTGGATCCACCCCGACAACAGCGACATCATGATCAACTCGAACGACGGCGGGGCTAACGTCACCGAGAACGGCGGTGAGACCTGGTCGGCTCAGGACAACCAGCCCACGGCGCAGTTCTATCGGGTGAACACCGATAATCGCTTCCCCTACTACGTGTATGGCGGACAGCAAGACAATAGCAGCGTCGCCATCGCGAGTCGCACGTTCGGCGCGGGCATCGGTTGGAAGGATTGGTACTCGGTTGGTGGATGCGAGAGCGCCTATACCGCGTTCGACCCGGAGAACCCGGTGCTCGTCTATGCGGGCTGTTACATGGGGATGATCTCGGAGTGGGATGCACGCACCCGCTACGTGCGCAACGTGATGGCCTATCCATCAATGCCGGCCGCGCGCGCGTCGCGCGACATGAAGTATCGGTTCAACTGGAACGCGCCCATCGTTTTGTCCCATCACGACCGAATGACGATTTATCACGCGTCCAACGTGTTGTTGAAGACGGACAACCAGGGAAAGAGCTGGAGCCCGGTGAGCCCGGATCTCACCCGCGACGACGACGAGAAGCAAGGACCGGGCGGAGGCCCGATCACGAACGAAGGCGCGGGGGGCGAGATCTACGGAACGATCTATTACGTGGCGGAGTCGCCTCACGACGCCCGGACGATCTGGGCCGGCAGCGATGACGGCCTCGTCCATGTCACGAGAGACGGCGGCGCGAACTGGAAGAACGTGACTCCGGCGGATGTGGGCGAGGCAATGATCAATGCGATCGAGGTCTCACCTCACGACCCGTCGGTCGCTTACATCGCGGTGACCAAGTACAAGTTCAACGATTTCACGCCGCTGGCGTTCAAGACCGATGACTTTGGCGAAAGCTGGACGTATATCGTCGACGGCATCGAGGCGGAAGCTTGGGTGCGAGTGATTCGAGAAGATCCGAAGCGGCGGGGACTTCTCTATCTGGGCTCGGAGACGGGGCTCTACGTCTCCTTCGACGACGGCGGTCACTGGCAATCCCTCCAGCTGAACTTGCCGGTGGTACCGATCACGGATCTCAAAGTCCAGGTCGGAGCGAACGATCTGGTCGCGGCGACGCAAGGGCGCGCGTTTTGGATCCTCGACGATCTCTCGCCTTTGCAACAAGCGGAAGCGTCGAGTGGCGCTCGACTCATCGCGCCGCGACCGGCGATCCGGGTGGAGCAAGGCGGCGGCTTCGGCGGTGGTCAGAACTTGGGGAAGAATCCTCCCGCGGGAGCGGTGATCGATTTCTTGTTGGATGCGCCTCCTGAAAAAGCTGACACGGCTGACGCGGGGCCGGTCGTCAAGCTTGCGATTTTGGACGAGAGCGGCTCCGTTGTCCGCGCCTATGCGAGCGACGCCGACGAAGATCGTTCGAAGCTCGAGACCCAAGGGGGAATGAATCGGACGACTTGGGATCTGCGCCATGAATCTCCCAAACGAGTTCCGGGGGCCTATATTTTCGGCGCGCTTCGCGGACGCAAAGTCGTGCCGGGCGCTTATCGCGTTCGCCTGAGTATTGGTGACGACGTCCATGAACAGCCTCTCGAAGTGCAGAAGGACCCACGCGTCGACACGACGCTCGCAGCGTTTCGCGAGCAAGATGCTTTTCTCGAGCGTCTGGAGGCGACGATCTCGGAAGTCCACACCTCCGTGACGAAAGTTCGAGACGTCAAAGGCCAGGTCGAAGCGGTCGTGGCGAGGGCGAAAGGCATGGATGGCGTGGAGGAAGTGCAAACCGCGGCCGACGCGCTCGTCGCCGGACTGACGGAGGTCGAAGACGCTCTCATTCAGAAGCGGACCGTGGACGGCCAGACCGTCATCAACTTCCCGACCCAGCTCAACCACCGTCTCATTTTCTTGAGAGGTGCCGTGGATGGCTCAGAGGTCGGCCTCATCGACGGCGCGCGAGAGAGATTCGACGATCTCATGGCGGAATGGGACGAGGAGCGCTCCAAGCTCGGCGAGCTCATCGATAGTGACCTCGAAGCGTTCAACCAGCTCGTGGTCGACAAACGCATCCCGCCGGTGAGGCCGAGTCCGTGATACGAGGATTCGTCATCGTCGTCGCGTGCTCAGCGATGAGTTGTGCCCCCTCGCCCTCGCCGGAGCCGGAGTCGGACGCCGAGCCGTTCGGTCAAGAGCTTCCCGAGACGAGCCCGCCTCCGGGTCCGCAGATGTCTCTCATCGGAACATCCCTTCGCGAGCCGGACTTCAGCCCCGAAGTGCGCGCGCGGCTCGAAAAAGATCTAGAAATTGCCAAAGCGGTGTTTCGAGTTGCACCCGAACGAGAAGACTCTTACATCTGGCTCGGCAGGAGGTTGGGCTACCTCGCCCGATTTCCCGAAGCCCTCGACGTGTTCACGCGCGGCCTCGAAGTGTTTCCGGATAGCTACAAGCTTCTTAGATTTCGAGGACGGCATCGTGCCCGCAACCGGGAGCTCGAGCTTGCGATCGACGACTATCGCCGGGCGGCCGAGCTGGTCGAGCCGGTGCAGGACTCTTTCGAGCCCGACGGCATCATCAATGCGCGTCACCAGTATCTCGGCACGTACAAATCGAACATCCACTACTACCTCGGTCAGACGAGCTATGCGGTGGGGGACTACGAGCAAACGTTGCGCAGCATGGAGCGGGCCCAGCGCGAGCCTTTGGGCGAGTCACCGGACCGTCTCGCTTCGACCGCCTATTGGCGCTATCTCGCCCATCGCAAGCTCGGACAAGACGAAGAGGCGAAGCGGGTGGTCGATGCGGTGCCTACGGATCTAGAGATGGTCGAGAACTTCACCTACTATCAATCGGTGCTCTTCTTCCAAGGCGTGCGATCTCGCGAAGAAGCACTTTCAGAGGCCGACGTCATTCTGCGCTTCGCCGTAGCCATGGACCATCACTTCCGCGGTGAGGTCGATGAAGCAGTGGCGTTGTGGCGGCAGCTCGTCGAAGAAACGCCGCAAGGTTTCTGGCCGGCGGAAGCCGAGCTCATCTTCGCGGGCGCGGCGGAGCCAATGGCAGCGTCCGCGCGTCCGTAGCGGGCGACATCCCTCGTCGTCGACTCGGCGGACTCTCATAGCCGAGCGCGTCCGGCGGTGTTCCGGCCCATTCGCTCGTCATCGCCGCGATCCGGATCTCGCCGGCAGATGGATCGACCTCGACCGTCGTCCAGATCGGATCGCGATACGGTGCCGTGAACTGGAGCATCGGATGGCGCGCATGGGTCTCGGGTGAGTAAGCAAAATTCTCGCACGTGTCGCCCACCCAGAAATAGGACATCGAGTTCACTTGAACGTACGGAATGCCTTTGACGGATGCCGCGTAGTTCAGGTGATGGTGACCGCTGAAGCAAGCGAGGACGCGCTGATATCCGGCGTCGTCGTTCGCTCGTTCGAGTACTTCTCGTACCGCGCCGGCGTTATCGAGACCTTCTTCGTTCTCGGCGCTTTGGTGGGACAGCATGATGACCGGCTCGCTCGTTCCCTCGAGCTCGCGCGCGAGCCATGTGAGCTGCTTCGAGCCGACGTGTCGGGGATAGTCCGTGCTCCCCGTTCCGGGCGGGTCGTTGCCATCGATCGCGATGAAGCGGATGCCGCCTTGCACGAACGAGTAGGCGTTGCCATCCATGCCCCAGAACTTCTTCGTCTCTTGCTGGGAGTAGCCTTTCTTCGTGAGGTTGTCGGCGTCGGTGTCGTGATTACCGAGCACGTGGTAGTGCTCGCCCGTAAAGCCGTTGAAGATATCGAGGAAGGCGCGGTTCGCGGGCTTCGGAACACAAAAGTCACCGAGTTGAGCGATGAACCGAGCGTTGCGCGCTTCCATCGCGTCGACGAAAGCGGTCAGTCTCTCCGGTGCGTCGTGCATGACATCCTGATGGACATCCGCGCATAAGCCGAAGGTCATCGGGTCCAGGGCCGCTAACGCGGAGCGCGGGACGCCGAGGCTGACGGCACCTAGGCTCATGCCGACGCGCTTGAGAAACGCTCTGCGATTGATGCTGTGGGTCACGGCGCTTTCCTCCGGGTTAAACTGCGAGAGGATGACTTTACTTCAGTAGCGGATGGTACTCAAGATGGTTGGACGGTGCTCGATTCTCTCCGCGGCTTGCGTTTTGGCGGCCGCGTCCTTCGCTTTGCCCGGCGACTGGCAACAGTTTCGCGGGCCGGGCCGCGACGGGAAGTCGGAGGAGACCGGCTTGTCGCGAATGTTTGGTCCCACCGGTGCTCGAGAGCTGTTTCGGGTGCCCATCGGTGCCGGGTTCGCTTCGGTCTCGGTCGTGGGCGAGCGCCTCTTCACGATGGACTCCGATGGGTCGTCCGAGTACGCCCTCTGTCTCGATGCGGTCACGGGCGAGACGCTGTGGCGGGTTGCGATCGGGCCGGTCTTCGAAGAAATTCAAGGCGACGGCCCGCGCTCCACCCCGACGGTCGACGGCGACCGCGTCTTCGTGCTGGGCTCTAGAGGCCGACTCGCGGCTCTGGAGCGTGAGACCGGTGAGACGTTGTGGGAGCTCGAGCTGAGCGCCGCGTTTGGAAGCGAGCTTCCGACGTGGGCGTTTTCTTCGGCGCCCATGGTTGATGGCGAGCGTCTCATCGTCGAGGTCGGCGGGAGCGCCGGACGGGCGGTCGCCGCGCTCGAGAAAGCCACGGGAGAAGTCGTGTGGACGAGTCAGAGCTCGTCGCTCGCTTACTCTTCCCCGATTCAAGTGAGCTTTGCCGGCGCGAAGCAATATGTGTTCCTGCTGCAAGACAAGCTCACCGGTCTCGATACGGAGGGGCGTGAGCTCTGGAGCGTACCGTTCGAGCCGCGCAACGAGATCACGCCGGCGAGTCCGGTGTTCATCGAGCCGGACCTGATTCTCGCGTCCGCGTCCTACGACATCGGCGCCAAAGTCGTCCGGCTTTCGCGGGAGGGCGATGGTGTCACGGCGACCGAGGTTTGGTCCGGGCGCCAGATGCGCAATCACTTCAACGCGACGGTGGCGCTCGATGGCCACGTCTACGGCTTCGATACGGGAACGCTTCGTTGCCTCGACGCTCGCACCGGGGAGCCCCGTTGGGCGAAGCGAGGCCTCGGCAAAGGCTCGCTGATCTCTGCCGATGGGATGCTCGTGGTGTTGAGTGAGCGCGGCAAGCTGGTATTGGTCGAAGCCACCCCGGACGCCTATCGAGAGCTCGGGAGCCTCCAAGTCCTCGAAGGTCGATCCTGGACTCCGCCTTCACTCGCGAACGGTCGTTTGTATTTGCGCAATCACACCGAGCTCGTCAGCGTGGAGCTCAAGCCATGAGCTTTCGGTTCTCGGTGGCTCTTCTTCTCGCTGCGCTTGGACAGGGAGCGCCTTCGGAGATGACGACGGAAGACATTCTCGATCGTCATTTCGAGGCACTTGGCGGGCGGCACCGGCTGGAGGCGATCCGAACTCTGGAGAAAGCCGGAACCTATGTTTATAACGGTCAGGAGCATCCTCTCCGGAGCTTCCACCTGGTCGGCAACAAGTATCGGGAGGAGATCGACGGGCTCGTCATCTGGGGTGCGAGCGTCAAAGAGGGGCACTCGGTCATCCGCGGCGCTGACGGCACGACCTATTGGGTTGTCGACGACACGCGCTACGGTCGATTTCGCGAGGTTGCGAATGCCCGGGCGAGCTTGACGATCGCGGACGCCGATCTTCAGGGTGCGTTGTTCGATCATGAGCGCAAAGGCCACGTCATTACTTATGACGGACTCGGCGACGTCGAGGGCGCCTCCGCCCATCGCTTGCGAGTGACGCTTCCGTCGGGCTTCGAGCTGGTTCACTTTCTCGACGAGACGAGCTTTCTCGTTCTCAAGAAGGAGGTCGTGACGAAAGAGGGCGCGCGCGACCTGGAGCATCCTCGAGCGTGGTTCTACGAGGATTATCGCGCCGTCGACGGCGTGTTGTTCCCGTTTTGGATTTATGTGGAAGAGCCTATTTTCTCGCGCGAGTACGTGTTCGACTCGATCGTCGCCAACCCCTCTCTCGACGAATCGATATTCGAAGCTCCTCCGGACGCCATCAAGAGCCCCTAGCCTTCGGCTTCAGAGACTCGTCGCATCATTCTCGTGCTGCCGAAAAAGGGACCAGGTCCCATTCTTCGGCCTGAGGCAGTGACGCTAACCCACGTGTTCACAATAGATTAACACATTTACGTTTTTCGTAAAAAAGGACCAGGTCCCATTCTTGGCGGCCCAAGAAAGCGTGTCACGGTGCGGCGCGCTGGAACTCGAGTCGCATCGAGACGCCCATGACCTCGATATCCGAGGTGTCGTTTCTGGGCCCGGTACCGTCGAACGTCGCCGTGAACGAAGAGTCCGGCATGGTGATGGTGTTGCCGTCGGTATGTTCCAGTCGGAACGTGTCGCCTGGTGTGAGCGTAAACGTTCCGTTCGCTTGCGTCAGCGTTAGATTGCCGTCGTCGAGAATGGCGAGGCCGGTGTCATCGACGATGAAGTCGACGATCCCCCCGAAAG
>JAJCXL010000492.1 GCA_029263435.1 Acidobacteriota bacterium
CCACCTCGACCCGAGCCTCTGCCCGAGCCCGCGCCCGAGATCGAGGCCCCGAGTCCGGTCATCGCTGCACGGCAGAAAGCCGCGGAGGCGACGCCGGCATCCCTACCTCTCAGCGCTACGGAGCCGAGCGCGGCGGAAGTCGAAGTCAGAAACGACATCGAGCACAAGCACGCCTCGCTCAGCCATGCCACGCTCTACGACCTTATCGGCGTATCGCCCAAAGCGGATGACGCTGATATCAAGAAGGCGTATTACGCGATGGCGAAGAAGTACCATCCGGATCGTCATCACACCGCTCACCTCCGAGAGGTGCAGGGACTGCTCGAGGAGCTGTTCAGCAAGATCACCCACGCCTACCAAACGTTGTCGGACCCGGCCGATCGGATCCGCTATGACGGGAAGCTCTCCCAAGGCGCGCAATTCGCCGCGGCCGCTCCCCGGGCCCAACAAGCCGCGGTCAAGAAGACCGAGCCACCGTCAGAAACGGCTCGCAAGAGACAGGCGGAGGATCGCTACATCGAAGGGAAGAAGCACTACGACGAAATGCACTTCTTCGATGCGATTCAGTGTCTCAGGGACGCGGTGAGGATCTATCCGCAGCAGCGCTACCACAAGCTGCTCGCGCAGTCGCTCATGAAGAACCCGCTATGGGGCAAGGAAGCCGAGGAGCAGTTCCGGGAAGCCTTGAATCTCGACCCGATCGATGCCGAGAGTCATTTCGGTCTCGGCCAGATCTATGAGGCCAAGGGCATGCTGACGCGCGCCAAGAAAATGTATGAGCAAGCGGCCGCCTACGATCCCGAGAATCTCCATTTCCAGGAGAAAGCCGGAACCAAGACAGACGCCGGTCTGGGCGGATTCCGAAAGATCTTCGGCCGACGCCGCGACTAGTAAACTGTCGTCCGGCGAAAGTTATACCTGCTCGAGCTGGCCATAAGCCGAATTCTGTTCCTCCCTTCGGTTGCCCTTAGAGAGGCGGCGATCATTTATCTAGCCGGCCGATTACTCGGCCGATCCAGCGACCTACCCGGAAGCTTCGGACGAGCCGCCCTCGAACGCTCCCCTATTTGGTCTTGCTCCGTGCGGGGTTTACCCTGCCTTGGATGTCACCACCCAAGCGGTGCGCTCTTACCGCACCATTTCACCCTTACCGCTTCCGACCCTCCGAAGAGCGTCGGAAAGAGGCGGTATATTTTCTGTGGCACTTTCCTTCCGGTCACCCGGACTGGTCGTTAGCCAGCGCACTGCCCTGTGGAGTTCGGACTTTCCTCCCACTTCAACGCCAAAGGCGATGAAGTCGGCGACCGCCCAGCCTGCTCGAGCAGGCGCCGCGATTATACAACGGCGAGCTGGCCACAGGCGGCATTTCGATCGGTGCCTCTGGCGCGCCGGATGGCGCAAAACAGTCCTCGAGCCCGGATGTGGTCGCGAAAGGAGGCCGTGCGAGCCTCGGAGCTCGGCGCGAGCCCGGCCCGGCCGAGATTCATCGGCAACAGGTTGACTCTAGGCGCTTCGAACGGCGCGAGAAAATCCGCCAGCGCGGCTGCATGCTCGGGCTCGTCATTGACCCCGTCGATCAACGTCATCTCCACGAACAAGCCCCCTCCGCTCCTTCTCAGGCGTTCGAGGAAGGCTGCTCTCAGCTCATCGGTGGAATGACGAGCGGTCGGTACCAGCCGACGCCTCAGCGCGTCGTCGACCGCGTGCAGGGACCAGGCGAGTCTCACCGGGAGGTCGACGGTTTCCAGGATCGCGTCCGGCGACGGCCCTACGGTCGAGACCGTAATGTGGGAGGGTCCAAGGGCAGCCGCTTCCGGCGCGCAGAGGATCTCGATGCTGCCTTTGACCGCGTCGAGGTTATCTAGCGGCTCACCCATTCCCATGAAGACGACGTTTTTCACCGGTGGCCGGCCGTGCTTCGCCCCCTCACGGATCCCCGACGTCACTTGTCCGACAATCTCTCCGATGCTCAAGCTGCGCTCTAGCCCCATCGTGGCAGTGACACAGAAGATGCAGCCGCGCGCACATCCCGCTTGGGTCGATACGCAAATGGTCGAGCGACGCTCGGAGGGAATGAGGACCGTCTCGATACGTTTGCCATCGGCGAGGACGAAACGCAGCTTGGTCGTACCGCAGTCCGCGACCTGCCGGTGGTCCAAGGCTAGGGTGGTGAGTCGGGTCCGCTCGCTCAGACGCCGACGAAGGGCGGAGGAAAGCGTCTCGTCTTCGAGCGGATCGAGCCCCGCCAAAAGCGAGCGCCACACCTGACGCGCACGGCCGGAGCCTCCCGCGACTTCGACCAGGGCGCGAGGGGACAACCCTTCGAGCTCGATCATCGCTTCGGAGCTCTAGGCGTCGGTTTCCTGAGAGATCTTGTATTGTTCGAGCTTCTTGTAGAGATTGCTCCGCGGCGTGCCTATGACTTGCGCGGTTTGAGAAATGTTCCAGCCCGTCTCGCGAAGCTTTTGCACCAGAAACGAGCGCTCGCTGCTCTCTTTGAACTCCTTGAGAGTGGAAGCCTCTGCGGGCCCTGCGTCACCGCGGTCGCCGGAGCGAATGGTGGTGGGAAGATCGTTCACGTCGATCGAGTCTCCCGGCGCCATGATGAGCAACCGCTCGACCGTGTTTCGAAGCTCGCGCACGTTTCCAGGCCAGCCGTGCTTCACCAAGCGCTCCATGGCCTGGGGCGAGAACTTCTTCTTGCGCAAGTTATCGTCGCTCGCAAAGCCGGTGAGAAAGTGCTCGATGAGCGACTCGATGTCTTCACGACGCTCTCGCAGCGGGGGCGTCCGAATCGGAATCACCGACAGCCGGAAGAACAGGTCCTCACGAAATCGGCCATCCGCGATCTCCGCCTCCAGATCCTTGTTGGTCGCAGCGATGACGCGGACATCGACTTTGTTCGTCGCTTGGGACCCGACGCGCTCGACTTCTCCTTCTTGCAGCACCCGAAGTACTTTCGCTTGAGTGCGCGCGCTCATGTCGCCGACCTCGTCGAGAAAGATCGTCCCTTTATGGGCTTGCTCGAACTTACCGAGCTGCTTCGACGTCGCCCCGGTGAAGGAGCCTTTTTCGTGGCCGAAGAGCTCGCTCTCGATCAAGTCCTCAGGGATGGCCGCACAGTTCACTTGCACGAACGGGCCTCGGGAACGGTTGCTGTTCCCGTGGATCGCTCGCGCGACGAGCTCTTTACCGGTCCCCGACTCGCCCGTGATGAGCACGGTCGCGTTCGTGGGCGCGGAACGCGCGATCGCTTCGCGCACGTCGTCGATGGGGTTCGACTTGCCGATCATTTGATACTTCTTCTCGAACCGGACCCGAAGCCTACCGACTTCGTCTTGGAGCTCTTTACGCTCCAGCGCGTTTCGCACCGCGAGCAGAATTCTTTCGGTCTCGAGCGGCTTCTCGATGAAGTCGAATGCGCCACGCTTCGTCGCCTGCACCGCGGTCTCTACGTTTCCGTGGCCGCTGATCATGATGACCTGAGGGGCGGTGGTCTGCTCTCGAACCTCGCCCAACACTTCCAGCCCGTCCATTCCGGGCATCTTGATATCGAGGAATACGAGATCGGGCGGCTCGGTCTCGATCGCCTCGAGCGCTTCATTTCCCGAAGACGCTTCGCTGACCTCATAGCCCTCGTACTCCAAAGCCATTCGAAGCGCTTTACGGATGGGCTCTTCGTCGTCGACGACGAGAATTCGCGATTTGACCATTTCTTCCCTGTTTCGCCCGAGTATAGCACGCGGCCAAACCCGCTTATTTTCAGTGGATTACGAACAAATGCGCAGGACCGGCGTGCGACCGTCAGAAAGCTCCGCCATCAACTCGTCGACCGGCACGCCGAGGATGGAGCCGCCGAGCTCTCGACGGCTTTGGCGAAGTTTCTCGAGACTTCGAGCGCGGAGCTTGGCTTCTCCCGTCGGTTTTCCGCGGCGGCGATTCACGAGAGCGGCCGCGAGCTGGACGAGCGCTTGAAAAAAAAGCGCCATGGTCGGCTCGCCCGCGTCGGTAGCCTCTCGCCACGACCGCTCGAAGAACACATGGGCCTCCCAGTAATAGCCGGCATTGAACAGATCCACGCCGTAGGCGAAGTCGTCGGGCTCGCCCTCGGAAGAGCTACCGTACATATGTCCGGAGGGATCGCGCTCCGGGTGGGGAGTCTTACCCGGCTCGTGTCGGTAAGAAGGAAACGCTCGGCGCGTATAGCGGCGCACGTTTCCGGAAAAAATCTACCGGTTGCGCTCGATGACGTAATACGTGAGCGCCATCAAAGCGTCTTTGTGTCGCGAATCAGGAACGACGTCGAGGCTCTCTTTCGCCTTGGCGGCGTAGGATTCGGCGAGCTGTCTCGCCTTGTCCAGGCTCTTGTTCCGGCGCACGAGGTCAAGGATCTCTTTGCGGCTGACCTCATCGATCTCGCCTCTTTCGATGACCGACTGGACCGTGGGAAGCGCGCGCGGTTCGGCTTCGAGCGCATAGATGATCGGAAGCGTGACGTGGCCTTCCTTCAGATCGGACAGGACCGGCTTTCCCAGGGTCTTCTCGTCGGCGGTGAAGTCGAGAAGATCGTCGGCAACTTGAAAAGCCATGCCGAGATTCATCCCGTACTCGCCCAGTGCTTTTTCCACCTCGGGGCTCGACTCCCCCAGCTTCGCACCCATGACCGCACAGCCGAAGAACAAGTAGGCGGTCTTACGCTCGAGGATGTCGAGATGCTCTGCTTCGCTCAGATCCACCGCGCCGCCCCGGGTGAGCTCCAAGATCATTCCCTCGATCATGCGCAGCGTGATCTCGGTGATGACTTCCAGGATCTCGAGGCTTCCGAGCTCGATGGCGAGACCGATCGACCGGATGTAGAGAAAATCACCGAGAAGGACCGTGAAATCGTTTCCGAGGAGCTCGTTCACGGACTGCTGGCCGCGACGCGTCTCCGCCGCGTCGACGATGTCGTCATGGACCAGAGTCGCGGTGTGAATGAACTCGGTCACGGCGCCGTACTGAGCGGCTTTCGGCCCGAAATAACCGCAAGCACGCGCAGTCAGGAGGAGCAGCGCCGGGCGCACTCGCTTCCCGCCGCTTCGATAAATGTAGCGGCTGCTCGACTCCACGAGCTCGAGCTTGCTGTCGACTTTCTCACGGATGGTTTGCTCCACCGTTTCGAGGTCTTGTTGGATCTCCAGGAAGATATCCTCGAGTGTCAGCGACGGCTCGGGAAGCTCGGAACGGGTTTCGGGGGCCGGCATATGGGGTCTCTTTTTGAGCGCTTCCTCTAACGAAAGTTGACGAATTGCATCGCGATTCCGAGGTCGGACTCTTTCAACAGTCCAATGATGGACTGCAAATCGTCTCTCTTCTTGCCGCTGACGCGAACTTGGTCTCCCTGGATCGAGATCTGAACTTTGCGTTTGGTGGCTTTGACCATCTTCACGATCTCTCGCGCTTTCTCGATGGGGATCCCACTTTGGAGCTCGATTTTCTGACGCACCGTGCCGCCCAAAGCGGATTCGATCTTCCCGGGCGTCAAGGCGCTCAAGGCGATACCTCGCTTGATGAGCTTGCTCTCGAGGACGTCCCTAGCGCTTGAGAGCTTGAACTCGTCCGAGGAGGAGAGCTCGATCGCGGCGCCTTCATCGACGAGCTGGATCTCCGTACCCGAGCCTTTGAAGTCGAATCGGGTGATGATCTCCTTGGTGGCGTGCTGGATGGCATTCTTCACTTCCTGCAAATCCACGTTGCAAACGATGTCAAAGGTGCTGTCAGCCACGGCCCACATTATTACGGAATTCACCGGCTCCGGCAATGAGAGGTTGGGGCCCAGGAGAGGATCCTCTTTCCATAGAGTCAGATACCGAAAAATCGATGAAAATTAGCATCAGTCGCCGCTTCGACCGCCGCGCTCGAGACACCGTGGAGATCCGCGAGACAAGACGCGGTCTCGTGGACGAAGACCGGCTCGTTCCTCTTGCCCCGATGCGGTACCGGGGCCAGATAAGGGCAGTCGGTCTCCACGAGAAGCTTGTCCAGGGGCAGCGCCTTGGCGACGTCTCGGAGGGGGGCCGCGTTCTTGAAAGTGACGATACCCGAGAAAGAGATAAGAAAGCCTCGCTCGATCGCGGCCTCGGCCGTCGCCCGGCTCGCGGTGAAGGAGTGAAGGATGCCCCCGATTTCAGCGACGTTCTCTTCATCCAAGATCTGGAGCAGGTCCTCCTCGGCATCGCGGTGGTGGACGATGATCGGAAGCCCGAGCTTTCGCGCGAGTCGAATTTGCCGACGAAACACTTCCTTCTGCTCGTCCGGCGTCGACAAGTTGTAGTGATAGTCGAGCCCGATCTCGCCGATGGCGAGGATCTCTTCTCTTTCCGCGAGCCGCTCGACCAGCGCTTCGCCGCCTTTTTCGTCGAAGATCTTGGCGTCGTGCGGGTGACACCCAACGGCGGACAGCAGACCGAATTCAGAGACGACATCGAGTGCTTTCTCGTAGCCGTCGTCCTCATCGATCATCGCGAGCGAAAGAATCTTATCGACCCCGTGACGGCGGGCGCGATCGATGACGGCCTCACGGTCCTCATCGAAACGTTCCATGTCGAGGTGAGCGTGGGAATCGATCACGGTTTGCGCTTGCCGGGAAGAAAGATCCCATAACCAAGAGCGTCGAGGCGGCGGCGCTCCTCCTCGGTCAACGCCGTCGGGTCGGGAGCGAGCTCCCGGACGTGTTCCTGTGTGCGCAGCCAAGAGTAGAGCTCATATTCCAGGTGCCGTGAAGCAAATTCGCGCGGATCATAGATGTCGTGCGTCTCTTGGGGATCGGCCACGAGGTCGTAGAGCTCCTTACGGCCACTCCGACTGTCCCAAATGAGCTTCGAGCGTGAGCTCCGAACGCTATAGCGAGCGCGTTTCCACAAGGTCCTGGAGAACGCCATCCTATCTCCACGAGGTGAGAACAGGCTCGTACCCTGCATCCCGACAGGGATGGGCGCACCCAGAAGCTCCAAGAGCGTGCGCGGTAAGTCGACGAGCTCGACGAGCTCGCTTACGCGACCGGACGCGCGACCTGGAATCTTGACGACGAGCGGGATGCGGATACTCTCGTCATAGAGCTGGGTGTTGTGACCGATCCAGCCATGCTCGAACATGGCCTCACCATGGTCCGCGGTGAGGATGACAATCGTCTCG
>JAJCXL010000493.1 GCA_029263435.1 Acidobacteriota bacterium
CGCGGTCGACCGGATGTTGGAGACAGCACCCCAGCATTCGGTCGTCCTCGACGAGCTAGCCGAGCTGTTGGAACGCGACGAAGGCAACAACGCCTACGAGGAGCTGTCATCACGTCTCGGCGTTCGCATCGAGTTCGACACCCATGCGATGCGCGATCTGCTCAAGGTCGCCGAAGAGGACGACGACCGCATTCAGATTCTGGGACGTATGTGCGCATTCGACCCGAACGAATGCGGTGGGCTCGGATGGGCCTATGTTACCAATCAGGCTCCGGAGAAAGCGGTCGCCGCGTTCGAGCGACTCGTCAAGGAGGGAACGAGCGCCATCGACGTTTGCAATAACGCGAACTGGCTCGTGAACTACTACTTCGACAACGGTCGTCGGGAAGAAGCGGACTCGCTTTCAGAACATGCCGCCGATGTCTACTGCTCTTGGGGGCTGCGGACCCGAGCCTATTTCCTAGAACGGATAGGCCGCTTTGACAAAGCCGAAGAACTGTATCGCGCGGACAACGAGCGCTACGACTACGATGGACCGGTCTCACCGGCACTTCTCGCGTTTTACTACCGAATGGTAAAGACGGATGCGCGCGACGAGTACGACTCGTTCCTGCAGCGGTGGCTCCCCCGCGTCTTTCCAGAGGGGGTCGAAACCCTACCAGAGGAAGACGTGGGCACCGTCGCCCCGACCAACGGAGTACTCGTGGACGGCACGAGCAAGAGACTCGACGATGCCGGCCTGCGCGGAGGTGACGTGATTGTCGGACTTGACGGTTATCGCGTCCGGACGCTCGATCAGTACGATGTGATTCTCGAGCTACGGCCTCGGACAAGCAACGCGCGGGACATGAATCTCCGCATTTGGCGACAGACGAGATACATCGATGAGAAGGTGGACGACGTCCCCGGGCGCCGTTTTCAGGTGCGAATGCGAACGAATGGCACCAGAGGGCCTTCGTTTCTATGGCGGTGAGCCACGAAGACATCGACGGAACCACACCGACTGGTCCGCCGGCAAACGATGCTCGAACTCCTAGTGTTGGGCTCGGCGCGCGGCGAGCCGTTTGGATCGCGGTCGTCTATTTCATGGTTCAGGTCATTCTCGGTGGCCTGATCGGAATCGGGGTCGCTGTCTACTTGGGAATTCGCCGCGGGATAGTCGACTCCGCTTCCGTCGCAGAGGCCATAGGCCGTCTGACGCTCCCCATTTCCGTCGTCGCGGCGCTGGTCGGCGGGTGGATGGCGTTTCGGATGGTTCGACGCTCGCTCCCAGGTTCGATCGGGTCCGGCGCTCTGACGTCACTCGGCTGGTCGGCGTCTCCCCGCTCGGAATGGGCAAGCGCCACCGTGATCGGGTTCATGATCGCCTTGGGCTACGTCTTCCTCCTCGTCCCGATTAATCCTCCCACCGAAGATCAAGCCATGGGACCTGTAGCCGCCGCCGCATCGGCGGGCGGTTGGCAACTCCACCTGTACGCCGTCTTCACGTTGTTGCTCGCCCCGCCGATCGAAGAGTTCGTCTTTAGGGGCGTTCTCTTTCAGGGGCTGTCCAATAAGATTGGTGTCGGAAGCGCCGCAGTCATCGTTACGGTTGTTTTCACTTCCCTTCACGCCACGGAAACTCTGGCCTATTGGCCAGCTTGGGTCGCCATAGCTCTGTTGGCCACCACTACGGTTCTTCTCAGGCTGAGAACACGTTCCTTATTGCCGCCGATCGGCGCGCATTTCGGCTACAACTTGTGCATCGTTCTTGCGACGTACGTGGGAACGGCTCAATAGCTCGCACAATCGGTCGAGGGTGCGTCGCGCACAACGGGTCTTCGAGCTGGCCGACGCGTTCGTTGTGGGTGAGATTCAAGACGAATCCTCGTCGGTACGAAGCACGAGCGACGAGGACCTAGAGTCGCCCGACGGTCTCCACGAGGCGTCCGTGCGTCGTAGGGCACCGAAGGTTGACACTCCTGCGAGACTCGACATAAAGTACTCCCCGTAGCGCAGGGCTAGCCCAACCGGCTCGGCGCTCGTTCGGCATCTAGTGGTGCCTTTTCCCCGACCAAGACGTTTTTTCCGAGGGATTTCTCTCTCTTTCGGCACGAACGGACCACGGGTGCCGATGGATTCGGAATTTTCTGCTCGCGAATGAGCAGGATCGCCGGAGCCGCACTGAGGGAGGGGGCGTCACCAGCGGGCGCTCCCTTCCCGGGGTGGCCCGCGTGGTCATGGCTTCCTTCTCGGTATGGAAGTCATGATATGGTTATTACCGAAAAGGAGGTGCACGGTGGGTCACGACGACACCGCCCTCGCAGGGCTGCCTGAGGCCGGCGAGCCCGTTTTCTACCCCAAAGTGGGCCACTGCATCTTTCGTGGGCTTACCGAGGACCGCGTGGCACCGGGGACGCAACTGCTCGAGCTCGAAGACTTGGAGGAAGGCAGCCGGATTCTCATCCCGCTCGCGCGGGTGCCGGAGCTCAACCTTCGTCCCGCAGGGCTCGCGCTCGATGAGATCAAAGCAGTGCTCGGCGCCGAGTACGAAGAGCCTATCGAGGACGAAGACGAACGACACTCGACGATTGATGCGCTGATCACGGAAGGCTCACCTGCCGCGCTCGCGCAGTCGCTAAAGAGACTCCATCTGCTCCGACAAACCGAAGGGCTCACCCGCGAGGAAGAGCAAACTCGAAAAAAAGTTCGCAGCTGGCTCGCCGCGGAGGTCTCCATCTCGAGAGAGTGTACCCGCGCGGAAGCACAGGCATTCATGACTCGGGTGCTCCAAGAATCCATGGCCGAGCACCGTCGGAAAGAAAAAGAAGAAGCGAAGCAACGCCGTCGCGCAGCCCGCGCTCAGAAAAAGGCGGATGAGGAGGCGGCAGCGCAGCCCGACATCCCCCTGAGCGCGATGAGCGTACCCTTCGAGGATGCGGCCGAAGCGCGCTCCGATGATGAAGAGTTGGTCGGCCCCGACGCCAACTCCGCTGTTGAAGAGTCGGCCGACGCCGGCACTGATGGTGAAGAGGTCACCGACACGGACTCGGCGGCATCCGGCCCCCAGCGGCCTGAGATGTCGGATGAAACCGCGGGGGGGTAACCCTTCGGGCCCGGGATCGGAGATTCTCAGCTAGTCGTTCATCATGGCACGCACGCCCGAATTTCTGGTCAAACCCCTCAACGGAGAGCCTTTCCACTTTCCGCTCGACAAAGACGTCACCACCATCGGCCGCTCGAAGCGCAACGATCTCGT
>JAJCXL010000494.1 GCA_029263435.1 Acidobacteriota bacterium
GAGACCCTTTGACCGATCGGGTCGGTGTCACGCCAATATTGCGCTGCGAGAGAACGGTTGATGACGCCGACGGCGGCGGATTCGTTGTGATCCGTTTCCGTGAACGACCGACCCTTCAGAAGCGGAATGCCCATGGCGCTAAAAAAGTCGGGGCTCGCGACCCGAGTCGCGACTTGGGGTGCGAGCTGTCCTTCTTCGATGGGAATGTTCTCGATGCGAAATCCGGTCGTCGCCGGCGGCGCTCCAGAGAGGGGCCTTCCGCTTCCGACTCCGGCAGACATCACCCCTGGTATCTCGCGCAGCCGCGGCAAGAGCGCAGAGAAGAACCGCTGCCCGTCTTCCGGATTCTGATAGCGCGTCCAATTGACCGATAGCCGCGCCATGAGAACGCTCTCGGTTTGATAGCCCGGCTGAACTTCTTGCAGCTTGAAGAGACTTCGCAACATGAGACCCGCGCAGACGAGGAGGACCACCGCGACCGCGACTTGTCCCGCGATCAGGAGACTGCGCATTTGAAGGCGCCCTCGATGTGCGGTCGTATGTCCGCCATCCCGGAGCGCAGTCGCTAAGTTCAGCCCGGATGAGAGCGCTGGTGCGATGGCCACCACGAGCCCGGTCGTAACGGACACGGCGAACGTGAACAGCAAGACCCGAGCATCGATGTCGATGCCCACCGCCCGAGTCGTAAACCGGGCGGTAAACGCGGTCAGAAGGTCGAGACCCAGATAGGCCAGGAGCAGGCCGAGACCGCCGCCAATGAGCGAAAGCATCGTGCTCTCGACGATGGACTGCTGGACGAGGCGGCCGCGGCCGGCGCCCATCGCGGTGCGTACCGCCATCTCGCGATCTCGTCTCATGAGCCGGGCGACGGCCAAGTTGACGACGTTCGCGCAAGCGATGAGCAATACGAGGGCGGAGGTCGCGAGCAAGATCAACAGCGTAGGGCGGGCGGTCTTCGTCAGCTCGTTTTGGAGGGCACCCACCGAAAGCTCGAGGCCGGCTTCGCTCGGATAGGTCTCCGGGTAGTCCTGTTCGAACCGGCTGGCGATGGCCGAGAAATCCGCCTGGGCCTGGTCGAGGTTCATTTTGTCCTTGAGTCGACCGAAGGCGGTGATGGCTCGAAACGCGCTGCGGTTCTCAGCCATC
Organism: Acidobacteriota bacterium; assembly: GCA_029263435.1. GTDB lineage: Bacteria > Acidobacteriota > Vicinamibacteria > Marinacidobacterales > SMYC01 > JAJCXL01. The sequence continues at coordinate 1,147 of JAJCXL010000494.1, forward strand.
CCACGCTCACCGGCGGCTCGGAACGGGCAAGCCTGCGTCGGCATGTAGACGTCGTGCTCAGTGGGAAACTGAGGAATGGGTGGCAACACTCCGACGACGGTGTGAGGTTTGTCGTTCATCTCGAAGGTTTGACCGATGATCGTGTCGTCGCCACCAAAGCTTCTTTGCCAGTAACCGTGACTGAGAATGAGCACGGGCTCCGCACCCAGGTCGTCGTCTTCCGGACGAAACGTCCGGCCGACGATGGGGGTAACACCTAAGACGTCAAAAAATTCCGAGGACACGACCCCGGTCGAGACCCGCTCCGGCTCCTCGCGTCTCAAGAGGGTGAACTGCATCGAGTGATGCTCCACGAGCCCGGACAAGCTCTGATTGAGGTCGCGGTAGTCGTAGACTTCCTGGATCGAGAACGCCAAATTCTCGACATCGGCTTTCGGCGCGCTTTGTCGCAGCAGCACGAGCCGTTCTCCGTCTCGATAAGGCAGTGGCTCGAGAAGAACGCCGTTGATGAGGCTGAAGATCGCCGTGTTGGCGCCGATGCCGAGCGCTAACGTCAGAATCGTCGCGATCGCGAATCCGGGGCTTTTCACGAGACTGCGGGCGGCGAATCGTAAGTCTGTCAGCAGGCGTTCCATCAGTCAGGTCTCCTGTTTCCTCTAGATATTCTACAGGTACTATGGCGCGGCCGGCTCGAAGCTGTCAAGGTGATTTTCGGGGGAACGAATCGTCATCGAATCTCGTCTAAGGAGTAAGTTATCAAATGACGTATGCCGAAACAGGAGAGAAATGGGCTTTTTGAAGAAGTTACTCGGGCGAAAAGAAGCTTATGAGCCGGGAAAACGCGTACGCGTGTGCGTGGAGTGTGGGATGCCCGTCGAGGAGCACAAGGAATGGTGCGCGATTTATCGAGAGCAGCAAAGACGCGACGAGGCTGCGAGCTCCGCTTGAGCTTCGGCGTGATGTGCTCTCGATAGTGGCTCGCCCCTATTTTCTTCTCGCTTTTTTCGCGCGATAACCTTCCCTCGCCCGGCTCTCCAGCTGTTGGTCTGCGAGGGTCACCTCGATCGTGCGCCACTCACCGTCGAAGGTCTGGTCGTCCGGCGCGTAGCCGAGTAGATATTGGCTCCGAATCTCTCGAAAAACTGCTCCGAACGCCTGTTCGAGCTCTGAAATTTTCTCATCGAACAAAGCCCGCCCGCCGCTTCTCTCGCTTAGGCGCTCCAAGAGCTCTTGAAGGCCCTCGTCTCGAATCGCTTTTTCCGCGGCGATGATGAACAGAGTCGCACTTCCTGATTCGACGAGGGTCTCGATCTCGTCCAGCGATAGCTGGCTGCTATTGTCTTGCCCATCGGTGAAAACGACGACCGCTTGCTTGCCGGCGCTGGCACTCAGCAATCGAAAACCGGAGGCGATGGCGTCATAGAGAGACGTGTTACCAAACGGCTCGAGCTCCGCCAGTGCGGAGCTGCGATCGGAAGCGTTGTCGTGACGGCCGGCGAGCGTATAGATCTGATCGTTGAACGCGAGGAGACTGAGCCGGTCATCCGGCTCCAGTCGTGCCATGAAGCTCTCGACGGCACGCTTCACCGTTGGCATGCTCTTCTCCATGCTCGAGCTCGCGTCGACGGCGACGACGAGCTCGAGAGGCGCTTCTTGCGCGGAGAAGCTTACGATCTTCTGCTGACGCCCCTCCTCGTGGACGGTGAAGCTCGTCTCGTCTAGATCCGTGACGAAGCGCCCGGAGCGAGTCACGGTGACGGGCACGAGCACGGCCCGCGTCGTCGCTCGGAAACCGAAGCTCTCGGCTCGCTGGCCGGTGACGAGATTCCTGACCAAGCGCGGGGCGTTGGCGCGCTCGGCGACCACTCGAATCAAGTGCGGTGTGACTTCACGCCCCGCGTCGAAGTCACAGATGAAGGGTGCCGCGACGACTTCGCAAAGGAGCTTCCCGTCGGCGAAGAACGACACCTGTGACACCGTATCGTCACCCGGCTCGACCACCGCCTCGATTCGGACTCTGCCTGTCACGAACGCGCCTGCCTCCGGGCTCCGGATCTCGAGGTGGGTTTGAGCACTCGCGGTAGCTATCGGCACGAGCGCGACGACGAGCAGCGAAGGCCATCGAGAGAAAAGGGCGCCGAGCGCGCTCATGGTACAGAGATTCCTGGGCGTCCCGAAATGGGGCCGTCAAAGACGAGTGCCGAGACGTAGTCGGCGATCCGCTCTTCGGGGATCTCTGAAACGTAGCGGGCGACCGAGCTCCAATCGCCGTCGAACAAGGGTTGCGCTCGCTCGATGACGTCGAGCACCAGATAGGCCAACACGGCTGGAGCGAGCGGTGCCGGAAGCCGCCATTGAGAGAGCTTCTCCGCCACCAACAGCCCCAGGTCCGGCAAGTGTGCCGCGAGCTGGCCTTGCGCGGACGAGCTGGAAACATCGACCCAGGGTGTGC
>JAJCXL010000495.1 GCA_029263435.1 Acidobacteriota bacterium
CCCGCGAACGCGCTCGTCAAGCCCGGGATTCAGTGGTCGACCGCGGTGCCTCTCATCCTGGGGGTCTTGTTCGTGCCGACGGGTTGGATTCTTTTTCGCGGACTCCGATCACAAGGCGCTAACGGGAGGGCTTGAATAGAGCCCTCTCAATGACGCCCTAAATTCGGATCGGAAGCTGTCGGATGCGCTTGCCGGTGAGAGCGAACACTGCATTCGCTACCGCGGGCGCGATGGGCGGAACCCCCGGCTCTCCCGCTCCGGTCGGAGATTCGGAGCTCTGGACGATATGGACCTCGATCTCGGGCATCTCGTCCATCCGCAGCACGGGATAGTCGTGGAAGTTGCTCTGCTGCGCGCGGCCCTTCTCGAGCGTGATCTCGCCATGAAGCGCCGCCGTGAGCCCGAAAACGATCGCGCTCTCCATCTGGGCCTCGACGTTCCACGGGTTGACCGCGATGCCGCAATCGACCGCACAAGTGACTTTGTGAACCCGCACCCTGCCGTTATCCACCGATACTTCAGCCACTTCGGCCACGAAGCTTTCGAATGATTTACGCATCGCGATGCCCCGAGCCCTTCCTTCCGGGAGGGGAGTACCCCAGCCGGCCTTCTCCGCGGCCAGATCCAACACTCTTAGGTGTCGCGGTTCATCGGCGAGTAGTTTCTTGCGGAGCTCGTAAGGATCGTGGCCGCCTGCGTGCGCGACTTCGTCCAAGAAGCTCTCATTGACGAAGCCGGTATGGGTGTGACCGACCGATCGCCACCAAAGCACGGTGAGACGTTTCTTGGCATTGGTGAGCTCGACCCGGCGGTTGTCGATTGCATAGGGCATATGGGCAGCGCCTTCCACCGAAGCGTCGTCGATCCCGTTTTTCATCATCGCGCCCATCGGGGTTCCGGCCATGATCGATTCGCCGACCAAGTGTTGATGCCACGCGACGGGCAAGCCCTCGGCGTCGAGCCCGGCTTTCAGCCGGTGCAGAAACATCGGGCGGTAGTAGCCGCCCTGGATGTCGTCCTCGCGGGTCCAAATCGTTTTGACCGGCACGCTTTCTCCGTTGGCGACCTGGACCGCTTCGGCGACGAAGTCAGCGCTGAAGTTCGTACGTCGCCCGAACCCACCGCCGAGGAGGGTCGTGTGGACCTTGATCCGCTCGGGAGCCAACCCGGTGATCTGCGCGGCGACCATTTGATCGATCGACTGGCCTTGGGTGCCCGCCCAAATGTCACATCCGTCTTCGCGGACGTGAGCGGTGGCGTTGAGTGGCTCCATCGGCGCGTGAGCGAGGTAAGGGACTTCGTAGACCGCGTCGAGGGTCTTGGCCGCTCCGGCGAGAGCACCCGCAGTGTCACCCTCGTCTTCCGCGACGTTTCCGGCCTTCTCCGAGAGCGCGCTGTACTCCGCACGAAGCGACTCAGTGGAGAGGGTGCCGTTCTCGCCGTCGTCCCACTCGATCTCGAGCAGGTCGCGGGCCATACGGGCGGACCAGAAGTCCTTGGCTAGAATGGCGACACCGGTCGCAATCCGCTTCACCTTGACCACTCCCGGATAGGCTTCGGCCTTGGACGCATCGAAACGAACGAGCGTCCCGCCGCAGACGGGCGCATGGGCGACGACGGCAGTGAGCATGCCCGGAAGGCTGATGTCCATACCGAACTCCGCCGAGCCATCGACTTTGCTGGGTCCTTCGATGCGCTTGACGTTGGTGCCGATTATTTTGAAATCTTTGGGATCTTTTAGCGGTGCCGCTGTGGGCACGGGGAGCTCGGCCGCTGCCATCGCGAGCTCTCCGTACGAAGCTCTCTTGTCGCCGAACACCACGTGTCCGTTGTCGGTGGTGAGCTTTGCTTTGTCGACGTCCCACTCGCGGGCCGCCGCGTCCACGAGCATGGCCCGGGCAGTGGCGCCGGCTTCGCGGAACTGCTGCCAGGACGAAATGATGCTCGTGCTGCCGCCTGTGATCTGCATCTTGAAGACCGGGTGCGCGTATTCCGGTGCGACAGGGGCGGGCTCGATGCGGATGGTGGTCCAATCGGCATCGAGCTCTTCGGCGATCAGCATGGGAAGGGAGGTGTAGACCCCCTGGCCCATCTCGGATTTGTTCACGATGATGGTAATGACGTCATCGGTCGAGATGCGAATGAACGCGTTGGGAGAAAACGGCTCGGCGGCCAGGAGCCGTCCTTGGGGACCACTGGGACGCGCATAGAAACCGAGAACGAATCCGGAGACCGCGGCGGCGCTCGTCGTCTTGATGAAGCTACGTCGGGTGGTGCTCATTTCGTCACCGCCTCGCCACGCATGGCGGCAGCCGCTTTCTTGATGGCGCAGCGAATGCGTCCGTAGGTTCCGCAACGGCAAATGTTTCCGCTCATCGCGGTGTTGATGTCGTCTTCGGTGGGCTCAGGTGTCGTGGCGATCAGCTCTGCCGCGGACATGATCTGTCCAGATTGGCAGTAGCCGCACTGGACGACGTCATCCTCGAGCCACGCTTGCTGGAGCGGATGGAGACCACCGGGTGCGTCCGCGCCGAGACCTTCGATCGTCGTGATCTCCGTGTCCGCGACCGTAGCGACCGGCGTGACGCAGGTCCTTGTCGCGGCGCCGTCGACATGGACGGTGCAAGCGCCGCATTGGGAGATACCGCACCCGTATTTGGTGCCCGTCATCCCGAGCGTGTCTCTCAGGACCCACAACAGCGGGGTCTGGGGGTCGACGTCGACTTCGCGACGTTCGCCGTTGATATTCAATGAGATCATCGAGTCTCCTTCACGGCTCGTGGCGGGGTCGACACCGCCGGTACTTCGAATCACATCCTAGCAACTTGTAGGATGTCAGGTGTTATCGGGTCGATCGATCAGACGCTCCGCCAGTCTCGAGGCGACGTCCTCGCCTATCTCTCGGGCGTAAAGGATGTTGATCTCGACCCGACGGAGCTCTCCGATATCCAAGGGGTCGAGTCGGTCGATCAGCCACGCTTCAGGCGTCTTCTTCGTGAGTATCGTTTTGTACTGCCACTCGGTGTTACCTGGGCGCGAGCGAAACGCGATCGTCAGCATCCATCTCACGCTCCCCACTGTACACCAAGATCCGCGCTCGTTCTGGCTACGAAAGCGTCAACGTGGCCCACCGGCCACGCCACACCGCATAGCCTTTCCCCAATGCCTTCGCGAAGCTCGTCAAGTTGAGAATCCACCAAATGCCGGGCGCGCCGAAACCCAAAGGAAACGCGACGATCCAGGCGAGCGGGATGCGCATCGCGTTGATCGGAGCCGAGTAGAGAAACACGGTCCGCGTATCCCCCGCACCCGCGAGAACCCCTTCTGCCAAGGATTCCCAAGAGACGAAGAGTTGAGAAAAAGCCAGCACGACCGCGTACTGGGTCGCGGCGAAGTGGACCGCGGGATCCTGGGTGAACAGTCCCGTCAACCATTCTCCGCCAAACCAAAACACGAGATTCGCGATGCTACCCGCGATGGTGGCGACCGGTAGCGCGAGACGCACCGTGGCGAAGGCGAGCTCACGACGACCCGCGCCGAGATAGCGCCCCACGAGCGACGCCACCGCGATGGACAGGCCGTGAAAGATTGGCCAGGTGATGCCTTCGAGCGCGGAGAAGCCGATGCCGAGGGCGGCATTGATCTCGGGACCCAGCGGGGAGATGGACGTTCTCAGCATCGCCCAGTAGACCCCGGCATAGGCAGCCACCCCGAGCGCCATGGGAGCTCCCACTCGCAGTACCGATCGAAGCTCGGGGGTGATCCGGACTTGCCGAGGACTCACCCCCGTGATGCGAAACAAGAAAACGAGACCGAGTCCGGTGGCGCAGGCCCGCGAGCCGTTCGATGCTAACGCCGCGCCGACGATGCCGAGTCCCGCGCCATGGATCAAAAGAGGTGTCAAAACGATGTTGAGCGCGAGCGAGATCCCGTGCAGGAGCATCGGAGTCCGCGCGTTCCCCATCGCGAGGAAGCTCTGATCGATGACCGGCGTCAGGACCAACGGCAAGATGGTCCAAGAGAGTGTTCGCAAATAGCGAGCGCACTCCGAGGCCGCATCACCGGAAAGTCCGAGCGAGGAGGCGATGAGCTCGGCACCGAGAACACCTGCCGTCATGACGACCACGGTGACCACGAGCGCGCCCGCGAGGCTCGTCCCGATGACGCGTTGGCGCCTTTCGGTATCGCCCGCCCCGGTCGCTCGCGCGACGAGAGGGCCGGTCCCGGCTGCGACGAGCTCGAACGTCGCGAAAAAAAAGATCAAGACGAAGACAGAAGAGCCGATCGCGGCTTGGCTCGCGGTCGACACGCCCTGGATGAAATATTGATCCACGACCCGGTAGCCGTTGGTCAGGACCGTGAACGCGGCACTCGGAACGGCGAGCTGGAGCAGTGTCCGGGTCGAAAGCGGTGGGATGGATTCCGGCTCGAGCACGCGCTGTTGCACCTTAGCAAAAGGGTGAGCGGCACGCGGAGCCCGTGGTCGCGCCCGTCGCGGGCGCGAGCCTCTTCGAGGTGCGGACGCCTTGCCTTACTCTGTGGTCTTGTGGCCGACCACGGACCCTTGAAGGTGGCCGGTATATTGGCCTTGATCGATGACGAGCTCGCCGCCAATCACGACATAGCGCATGCCTTCGCTGTAGTGGTCCATTTCCTCGAACGTCGCCCGATCCGCGATCGTGGCCAAGTCGAACACGACGATGTCGGCATGGTGGCCGGTTTGGATGCGACCGCGATCCTCCCACCCCATGATCTGAGCGGGGAGCGAGGTCGCTTTGCGGATGAACGCCGGCAAGGAGATCACTTTCTCGTCGAGCACGTATTTGCGCATGACCCGAGGAAACGTGCCGTAAGAGCGAGGATGTCGGCCTGGAAGCCCGGAGCCGTCGGTGGCGACGGTGATGTAGTCGCGCGTCAAGTAGTAGCGGATGTCGTCCTCCGACATCGAATAGGAGCGGATGCGGGCGTCATTCTCGAGCTGAAGATAGTGCGCGGTCTCGTAGAGCGTCTCGTCTCTGAGAGCATTTATCTCCGCGAGGCTCTTGCCGACATAAGCCGGGCGAGCGTTGAAACGGGACACGAACATGTTCTCGGCTCCGCCTCGCGCCAAGATCTCATGAAGGACATCTTTTTCGACGAGTGCCGCGAAGTGATCGTCGGTGTCCATTTTCTCGCGGATGCGGTCTTTTAGCTGTTTGACGCGGGTCGCCGCGTCTTCAGAGGAGAACGGGATCGACTCGCGAAAATAGGGCTCCCATTTGAACAGCTGGGTGTTCGAGTCGGGGCCCGACGAGATGTAGGGATATTGATCCGCTGTCACCTGCAGTCCTTCGTCTCTAGCCTTCTCGATGAGTGCGCTCGCTTCGCGGCTCTTTCCCCAAAACGGCACGCCCGTCGCTTTGATGTGCGCGATGTGGACCGGAATGCCGGCTTCACGCGAGATGTGAATCATCTCTGAGACCGCGTCGAGTAGGGTCACTCGGGGCGAGGGGTCACTCTCGACCCACCAGAGAGAGCGCGTGCCTTCGCTTCGCATGTGGGAGGCGAACATCCCGTCATATTCGGCGACGACTTTGCCGAGCTCGATGATCTCCTCCGTCGTGATGAAGTGCCCGGCCCAATAGTCGAGGGCTGAGGCGATCCCGTAGGCGCCGCCTTCCATCGCCCGGCGAACGAGGCGTTTCATCTCCTCCATCTCTTCAGGGGTGGGGGTGGCGAACGGATCGGCCATGACTTCTTGACGGATATTCGAGATCCCCACGAACATGGCGGCGTTCGTGCCGATGCCGCTCGTGGTCCATTTCTCGACTTTGTCGGTGATGCGTTGGTCGCGCCCCCATACACTTCCCTCGCTGAATACGACCGTCGTGATCCCCTGCATCAGGTTGTTGACGGTTGCTTTCGCCCGCTGGTCCTCGTGATCGAAGCCCGAGTTCGCGTGAGAATGCATGTCGATGAAACCCGGTGCCACGTAGAGTCCGGTGGCGTCGATGACCCGAGAAGCGTCTGCGGTGTCGAGGTGTCCGACGGCAGCAATGCGTCCATCCCGGATGGCAACGTCTCGCGCGAACCAGGGATTGCCCGACCCGTCGAGGACCCTTCCGCCTCGAATGAGTAGGTCGTAGGCGGGCTGGGATGAGGCGAGGGGGGTGAATGCGAACGAGAGCGAGATCAGAAGCAATGCGGCCTTGTTCATGGCCCTTTTAATATCACCCCTTACTCGTGAAAGCGACACTCTTCCTCACGCGCTCTGGGCCCTCAAAGCCTCACGGGGGATCTCCTTCGGCCATGGCTCGTCACGCATCAGGGCGGCCGCCAAGCGACCGAGAGCGTCGGCGCTCTTGGCAGAGCCGCCATTGCCGCCCGCAGCCACGAACCACCCCTCCTCCAATCGGTCCACCATCGGATAGCCGGTCGGGGTTCTGCTGAGGATACAGCGCGCGGTCTGAAACGAGGTGAAGTCGAGCCCCGGCCACAAGGAGCGCACCGCGCGGACGAGGGCGTCCTTGCTCCGATCGCTATCGCCCGAGCGAAACCACCGGCCAATCGCTTCGAGCGACTCGGGCTTGTCGTCGTAGATGGAGTTCGCTCCGATCTTGATGTAGTGATGACCGTCGGGGTAGCGGATGGGAGGCGTCATGTAGGTATCCCAGATCTCCCGGTCCTCCACGAGATAGATGACGGTGGGAGCGTGTTGCAGTCGGCGCGCGTCCTCCTCCGACACTCGAGCCAGTAGAATCGTTTCGGTCTCACACCCGAAGGCCAGGGGACGAGGGAGCAAGGAATGACACGGGGTGAATGCTCCCGCCGCGATCAGCACTTGCCCCGCAGCGACCAATCGGCCTCGATCGGTCTCGAGTCGGAAGTCACCGCCTTCGCGTGTCACCGTCACCACGGTCTCCGCGATCCGCGTGGCGCCGTTCTTCGTCGCCATCGCGAGCTGAGCTCGCACCATCTCTCTCGGATTGATGTAGCCGGCTGGCGCGGGCTCGTGAATCACTCGATAAGACTCGGGAAAATCTAGATAAGGAAAGGCGTTTTTCCAAGAACGATCGAACGCCTCGTAAAGAGTGAACTCGCGGCCCATTTCTCGGGCGGTGTCCAAGGGGCGTTTCATGTGTCCGTCCGGCACGGTAGGGGAGGACGCGATGAGCATCCCCACTGGAGAGTGAAACCGGATGCCGGAGCCGGCCTCGATCTCGGGATAACGCGCAATCGCGAGCTCGGCGAGCTTGGAGTAGAGCGGGTCTCTTCCGATCAGGCGAGTGATGCGGCCTTGGTCGTAGTGGCTGGCGAAGACCCCCCGATGTTGTAGCGGCTGCGCGGGCTCGTCGGGTCCGATGACCGCGACCGTGCTTTGGGTCTCGCTCAAAGCTCGCGTCGCCGCGGCGCCGATGAGACCTGCCCCAACGACGACATGATCGAATCTCTCCATGCCCGAGAGTGTAGAATGACCGCTCGTCTCGATCGAGCCGGAGGTGGCCTAGGATGAAAGCGATGGAACGAAGACAGTTCTTTCAACTGCTCGCGGGGGTGTCGGTGGCCACGCTTCC
>JAJCXL010000496.1 GCA_029263435.1 Acidobacteriota bacterium
ACGCCGCGATCAACATTGGGCGCATTGGGGACGGATACAGTCATTGTCGGTAGCTCCTTACGAGGTACTCCGCAATGGGTGGGGAGAGCCCGCCACTCTCCCCACTCGATCTTTTACTTCTTTCGCGCGGTCGCTCGACCCGCCGCTTTCTTGGGGGCTTTTTTCACGACCTTCTTCGCGACCTTCTTGACGGCGCGCGTCGGCGCCTTCTTGCGTGTTGGGGTTTTCTTCTTTCGGGCCACGCTCACTCGAGCCGGTCCCCAGCTGGTGGGACGCTTCACGCCAGGCGGAAGCAAGGTCGTGCGGTCGCCGATCGCTTGGTCTAGTTGCGCCTGCGTGAGTCCGCGCGCTTCGGCGAGCTGCGAATGTTTGAGGTTGGCTCTTGCTAGCTTGGCGCCGAACAAGTTGGCGCCGCGGAGATTGGCCTTCGAGAGATCGACACCGGTCAGGTTGGAGCTTTCGAAGCTCGCTCCACTGAACCTCGATTCGCTGAGATTGGCATGCGTCAAATCGGCCCCGCTGAAATTGGCTTTCTCTGCGTTGGTCGCACTGAGGTCCGCGAGCTTCAAAACCGCGCGGCTGAAGTTGGCAGCCACCGCGTTGGCTTTGTGGATGTTCGCCCGCGATAGATCCGCCTCGCTCAGGTTTCTCTTCTCGACGGTCTCTCCACGTAAGTCCGCACCCGTCAAATCGATCTTCGTCTCGGGGTACAGCTCGCGCCACTCGTTCCACACTTTCGCGCTCTCCATCAGGACGTTGTACTGCTGGCTATTCGACATTCCTATCCTTTCGACACAATTCTGAAAATCATTGACGTTACTGGTCAGGTTGGTCGGCCCATGCCTTCGGCGGTTTCAACCCCTCGGGCAGCTTCGTGCTCGCGTTTCCCACCGCGTGGTCGAGCTGCTCTTGGGTCAATCCCGTGGACTTGGCGAGCTGCGAGTTCTTGAGATCCGCGCCGGTCAGGTTCGTACCCCGAAAGCTTGCTCCGAGGAAGTCCGACTCAGTGGCGACTACGCCGGTCAGGTTGGCGCCGCTGAAATCGGCACCTGCCAGCTTGGCGTCGCTGAGATTGGCGCCTTTCAGATTGGCGCCGCTGAAATCGGCCTTCGATGAGTTGGAGCGATGTAGGTTGGCTCCGCTCAGGTTCGATTGGCTGAAGTCAGCCTCGACCCCGCTCGCTTTTCGAAAGTCAGCGCCGGATAGATTGACGCCGCTCAAGTTCGCGCCCTGGACGGTCTCCATCCGGAGGTCGGCTTTGGCCAGATCGATCTTCTGGTCCGGGTACAGCTTGCGCCAGTCGTTCCAGATCTTGGCACCTTCCATGAGAATTTTGAACTGCTTGATATTCGACATTTCTACCTTTCCCGGCGACGTACGAGCGTCGCCAAATGAATCCACTAGCTCCAGCTACTGGGCATTTGGATGCCGTTAGGCAGGCCGGTGCTCTGATCACCGTTCGCCTGGTCGATCTGGCTTTGGGTCAGACCCGTGGCCGCTCCCAGCTGAGACGCTTTGATGTCGGCGCCGTCCAGCTTCGCACCCGTGAAGTTCGCTCCCAAGAAATCAGAGTGCGATGCGTTGCAGCCCGCGCAGTTCGCGTCCTTGAAGTTCGCTCCGCTCATCTGAGACTCGCTGAGATTCGCAGCGCTCAAATCCGCACCGGCGAAATTTGCTTTGGTCGCGTTGGCCTTGCTCAAGTCAGCGCCTTTGAGCTCCGACTCAGAGAAGTTCGCTTGAACGGCATCGGCCTTGCGGATGTTCGCGTTCGAGAGCTTGACCTTGCTCAAGTCAGCGCCCTTGACGCTCTCGCCTCGAAGGTCGGCTTCGCTGAGGTCGATCTCCGTCTTGGGATTCGCCTTCCGCCATGCGTTCCAGGCTTCCGGGCCATCCATCAATCTCTTGACGTGCTGCTTCAGCTCCGGCTCCGGCGGGGGAAACCGAGACTCCAGGCCCTTCGCGCCGTCCGTGAGTGCGCCTTCGAGCGTCGTCGCACCCAACTGGGAGCCCGTGAAGTTGGCCTTGGTCAGGTTCGCACCGTCGAAGTTCGCAGCCAGAAGGTCCGAGCGACTGAGATCCGCGCCGGTCAAGTTGGCGCCGGCGAAGTTCGCGCCACTGAGCTGCGACTCGCTCAAGTCGGCTTTCGACAGATCCGCGCCGCTGAAATCTGCTTTCTTCGCGTTGGTCTCGGAGAGCGCGGCTTCTTTGAGATCCGCTTGGCTGAAGTTAGCTTCGGCGGCGTTCGCTTTGCGAATGTTCGCTTTGGCGAGCTTGGCGCCGTGCAGATCCGCCCCCTTGACGCTCTCACCTCGAAAATCGGCCTCGGCGAGATCGACTTTCGCGGTTGGGTTGCTCTTACGCCACTCGTTCCAGGGCGTCGAACCCTCCATCAACACGTCGTACTGTTTCTTGTTAGGCACTCGTTATACCTCCATTTGATGTGACACGTCGCCCGTTGGATTCCCCGGGTTTGTCGGACCCGGCCGACGGGTATCGGAATCGGATGACCTACGAGCCGCGATCTGGGCGCCGCGCTTGATGAGCCTGCGAAGGAGAGAGGCGCCGAATTCAGAATTCGCTGCCGTAGTGGGGCAGGTGATGACTTGGTACACCACCCATGGAGCCCGATGTTGGAACCATCGAAGGCTCCCGAAAGGAACGCCGAAACGCTCGACGTTTCCGATTCAGAACGGCGGAAATTATAGCACTATTCGCAGCGAGTGATATACAAATTTTGCATGGCCGGATATAAGTAGGCATGCGCATTCGAGCACTCGTTGTCTTATTCCTCTTCGTGGTCACCGCCTCACCGTCCTTTGCTCAAGGACGTCTGGGTGTCGACTTCACGCCCAAGCTCATTCCTATCGTCGAGAACGTTTATGCCTATGAAGGTCCCCTTCACCTACCAGGGCAGGAGGAGATCGTCCGCACCAACTCTTTGGTCGTCGTGACCGAGGAAGGCGTCGTCGTGGTCGACGGGCAGGACAACGTCGAAGAGGCGGAGAAGATGGTGGCGGCCATCCGCGAGGTGACGGACCAGCCCATCCGCTACCTCATCAATGCGTCGCCCCACGGTGACCACGTCAATGGCAATGCGGTTTTTGCCGGCGCCACTATCATCGCGCAGGAGCGCGCCAAGGAAGTCATGGTCGAAGCCGGCGTCTCGCCGCTTCCCGAGATCACCTACGCGACCGAGATGACTCTCCATGTCGGCGAGCGCGCGTTCGAGCTCTACTTTTTCGGGCCTGCGCATACTCCGGGCGACACCATCGTCTACCTACCCGATGCCAAAGTTGCCTTCCTATCCGAGGTCTACTTCAACAAGGTCTTCACCTCACTGGTGGACGGCTTTCCCGTGAGCCATATCGAAGTTCTCGAGCGCGCCAAACAGATCGACGCTGAGTGGTTCATTCCCGGCCACGGCGTGATCGACGGCCAGAGCTCGGCCGACTTACGCGCGGGGCTCGACACCTACCTCGACAACGTGCGCGCCGTGCACGACGCCGTCGCCCGGCACGTCGAGGCAGGCGATAGTCTCGAGGCGACGATGGAGGCCATGGATGCCGAGCTCGGCAAGTTCACCGAGATCCCCTTTTACGAGGTCTTGAAGCCACGCTCGGTGGAAGGAACTTACAAAGCGCTCACTGAA
>JAJCXL010000497.1 GCA_029263435.1 Acidobacteriota bacterium
ATCTTGGTGTTCTTCACTTCGCCTTTGAGGCTCAACTCGGTCTTGGAGATCCAGGAATAGGATCGCAGGGCCTGCTGGTTTCGGGCGGCCGCCTCCTTCACCGCGGCCACCTTCTGCTGAAGTTCCTCGTTAGGGGTTTGAGCGACGGAGAGGCCACTCAAAGCCACCAACAAAACGGACAGGGATCCGACGATACGTGTCATCACAACGCTCCTTCTTTTCGACCTATTTCAAGGTGATGGTGACTTTGTCGATGTTGGCGGTGAACTCGCTGCTCGCGGAATCGTAGTCCTCCGACACCGGCGTTTCCGGATCCACACCGACGCCGGCCGTCTCGTCCGCCGAGAAGATCGCGAACTGGGTTTTCTCGACGCGCGTGGAGCCGACCGCCTCGTCATCAATAAAGAGCGTCGCCGTCCCGCCGGCTCCGGGGCTGCCGCCGTCATAGGCGAAGTCCATCTTCACCGTGGATTTGCCTTTCGGGAGCTTCTTGCTGGCTATGGCGGCGAATCTTTCGATCCCGACGTAGTTGTACATGAACACGGGTGTTCCGTCATTCACATAGAGGCTCCATCCGCCGAATGCACCACCCTGGGCAACGATGACGCCGTTTGCCGGTTGGTCGCCGGTCTCGACATCTGCGACGATCTCGAATGAGGTGTTCTTCACGTTGATGAAATCGTTCTCGAGAAGGCCGTCCATTCCCTCGTGGAGCGTCAGCTCCTTCCGGCCAAACATGAGGTCCGGCCGCCCAGCCGTCACGGGGTTGAACAGCTCTGCGCGTCGGTCATCGAGAGGGAGCACTTTGTACTTCACGGCTTCACTTAGAAAGACTTGCTGCAGCTTCGCGAGGATATCCGGATGCTGGTCGGCGAGATCCGTGGACATGCTGAAGTCCTCCGCCACGTGGTAGAGCTCCCAGGTGTCTTCGGGGAACCGGTTCTCGACGCGGCCCCAGGGCTTGATGTGAACGGTTCCCGCGAACCAGCCATCGAAATAGATGCCTCGGTTACCGAACATCTCGAAGTACTGGATCTGGTGGCGGTCCGGTGCGTTGGGATAGTCCCACGAGTAAACCATGCTGACGCCCTCGATGGGGCGCTGAGGCACGCCGTTGACGATCCGGGGCTGCGGTAGGCCGGAGGCTTCGAGGATGGTGGGGACGACGTCGATGACGTGATGCCATTGGCTGCGGACGACACCCTTCTCTTTGATCCGGTCCGGCCAGCGAACCACCAGGGGGTTTCTCGTACCGCCGTAGTTGGAGGCGACCTGCTTGGTCCACATGAAGGGCGAGTCGAAGGCCACGGCCCAGCCGGCTGCCATGTGGGGATAGGTCGACGGGCCGCCCCAGTCGTCGTAGTGCTGGAGCATGAAATCGATGTCCGAGCCCTGAGGCACCGCGTTGAAATAGGTCATCTCGTTGTAGAGCCCGCTCATGCCCCCTTCCGCGCTGGTGCCGTTGTCGCCCGAGATATAGAAGATGAGCGTGTTGTCGAGCTCGCCCATGTCTTCGATCGCTTGAATGACGCGACCCGTCTCATGATCCGCCATATCGAGATAGGCGGCGAAGACCTCGGCCTGGCGGGCGTAGAGCTTCTTCTCTTTCGCCGGGAGCGTGCTCCAATCCTTGATATCGTCGGGCTTGGCTGCAAGCGACGTATCTGGGGGGATGACGCCAAGCTCTTTTTGCCGCGCGAAGATCCGCTCGCGGATGACGTCCCATCCTTCGTCGAAGCGGCCTTTCTGCTTCTCGATGTAGGACTTCGGAACGTGGTGCGGCGCATGCACCGCGCCCGGAGCGAAGTAGACGAAAAACGGCTTGTCGGGCGTAAGCGCCTGCTGAAAGCGAACCCACTCGATCGCCCGTGTCGCCATGTCGTTCATGAAGTGGTAGTCGGGATCGTTCGGGGTCTCGATGCGATTCAGATTGTGGTAAACGGCCGGCGCCCATTGGTTGGTCTCGCCGCCGAGAAAGCCGTAAAACTCGTCGAAGCCTTGATAGTTCGGCCAGCGGGCGAAGGGGCCGGATGGACTGATCTCCCACACCGCCGTCTCGTGCCATTTTCCGAACGCTGCGGTGCTGAATCCGTTGAGACGAAGCATCGTCCCGATGCTGGCCACATCGTTCGGAAGCATCCCGGTAGCGCCCGGAAACGACGTCGCCACCTCGGTGATCTTCGCTTGATTCGCCGAATGGTGATTGCGACCGGTCTTCAATGCTTGTCGCGTGGGCGAGCAGAGCGCGGTGGTGTGGAACTGGTTGTACATCAGTCCCTCACTGGCGAGCTTGTCGAGGTTCGGGGTCTCGATCACGCCGCCGAAAGAGCTCGGGCCGCCGAAGCCGACATCATCGAGCAAAATGACTACGATGTTTGGAGCGTTCTCCGGAGCTTTGACCTCGAAAAACGGCGGCGCCTGCGCGTCCCTAGCGTCCAGTGTCGTGATAGGTGGGTACCAGGGCGCCTTGACCGGAAGCTCCGTCCGGTCGACCGCTGCCTCCTGAGCGGCACTCATCGCGGCTAAGCCGGTCAGCAAAAGCACGAGCAAGTGCGCGTCCAGTGTCCGGGTCTTCATGGAATTCTCCTCGTTGGATGCTTTGTCAAACTCATCGCACGGCAACGTTCGTCATGACGTGGACCTCGAACGGTACTGCGACGGTAAATGTCTCTAACTGTTGGGCCGGGATGATGGCCGGGTCGACCTCTCCGGCGGCGGCCGCCGCGCCGCCGACGCCTCCGCCGACCGCCGCGCCGATAGCCGCGCCCTCGCCTCCGCCGGCGATCGCCCCGATGGCGGTCCCGAGGAGCGCGCCGCCGGCGAGCTTCTTGGCGCCTGAGCTCGCCTGACCCTGAATCTCGAGCGGCTCCGTCTCAATCGACACCGCGCGTCCGCCGACTTCGATGTCGGTGAGCGCGACGCTCAAGACGGCCTTGCCTTTCATCTTGCTGCCTTGATCGACGTCGGTGACGGTGCCGTAGACCCGAGCGCCCTTGGTGACGATCAAGCGCCCGTTCGCAGCGATATCTCGATCGACAAACGCCTGGAAGCGGTCGCCTTTCTTCGCCGTCACGGAGCTGATCTCCGCCTGTAGTCGAACCATAACGAGAGTCCCTTTGGGCACGGTGAGCGTCTCGTCCACAGTCTGGATGGGGGGCGGCGCCGAAACCGGCGTGGGTTCCGGGACGGGTTCCGGGGCGGCAGGGGCGGCAGGACTCGCGGGCTGCGGCGGGGTGTCGACGAGCACGTAGAGCTCGTTCCCGTCCGCCGACAGATAAGGAAGGTAATAGCGCGCCTCCGCCATGAAGTACATGGTGTTGAGCTGGACCACTTCGAAATCTGCGGGGAGTGCCTGCACGAAGACGACGCCCGCGGGTGGTGTTACGACGACGAACTGCTCCTGCGCGCCTTGCGCGACACGGCGGTAGAACGTATTCGAGTAGACATAGAACGTCGTCCCCGATACGGTCACGAGCGCGCGCTCCGCGGGGAGGGTCTTGATTTGCGCTCCCTCGGGTGCGGGGACGCTCTGATAGGCGGCGTTGCCCTGGCTGTCGGTCGTCTTCTTCGAGTAGCTTCCGTCCTTCGCCATCATGTAGGTCACGCCCGCCACGACCACCAGTACGGCGCCGACGGGAGGGGACTGGTAATACGCGTAGTAGGGCACCGGAACCGGGTAGTAATAGTGAATGCCACCGTGCATGTAGGGGCGGTAATAAGCGCCGCCATAGGCGTAGTACGAGCGGCCATGGTAGGTCGTCACTCGATACCCCGACGGAAGCGTTCTCGTCACCTTTCCCCCGTAGGGTCCGACAGTGGCCGAGCTCCAGCCTCCGTAGGGATTGCGCGCCGCGGCACCGGCGTAGGAGCCGCGATATTTCGTGTTGACGGTGCCCGAGACCGCCGGCTGTCCGTAAACGTTGCGGCCGGCCACGCCCTGGCCCTCGGCCTCGCGGCCGGTGCTGGTCCGTGCGCTCCCTTCGACGCTCGCGTACCCGCCTTGGGCCTCCGTCGTCCGTTCCCGTGACGCCGTCTCGCCTTGAGCATTCGTAAGCGTCGAGCTCCGCTCGATGCTGCGGTCGTCCGTATCGACACTTCGGGTGACGTCCCGCGACGCGCCGCTCTGGGTTTGAGCCTGGCGCGTCGCCGTGCCCCCGCTGTCGCTCCGGTCGACGGTCCGAGAGCCGGAGGCTCGGCCGCCGCCACCGCGCCATGATGTCGTATTTCCCGACCGGCTCCAGCTCGCCCGGGAGGCGCCGTGAACGGAGCCTCGTGCCCGTCGCTGTTGAGCGTAAAGGGGAGGTAGGTGAGAGAGGAGCATGAGAGTCATCGCGACAAGAGACGTGCCTCGCTTCATGGCCTTACCTCCACGTTCGGAAGATCCATCCGCGCCGTTCCGTCGGGCGGGTCGAACTCGAACAGCTCTGCCGGAATGTCGGCGTTCAAGTTCCACTTCTCGATGGTGACCGAATATTGGGGAACTTCGTCCTCGGTTTTGTAAGCGATCGCGAGCTTTCGAGGCAGGGGCGTATCTCCGACCTCGATCCACAGCTGCCAGTCGACGGTCTCTTGCTCGAATGCAAGGTGGTGGCAGTCGGTGTCTCCGACGCGGTGGATTCCGAGATAGACGCCGCGCTGCACGCTCGCCATGAGACGTTGGTAGACGTCTTCATAGATGAAATCGGCGAGTGGAACGACCATCCCGGTCCGGTCGAAGACCGCGTCGAGCGCGCCGTCGATGGTGGGCGGGACGGGCATCTCGGCGTAAGCGTTCTCTTGCTTGTCGAGGACGGAAAGCGTTTGCCCGTCGTACCAAAAACTTCGATTGAGCGCATCGCCCGAAGCGTCGCCCGCCATCCGGTCGGGGCGCCTCACCGCGATGTGGCGTCGATTCGCGAGCTGCATGCGCGGTTGGTGCTCCGGAACGTCGTCGTACAGCTCGAGCGCTTCGAGGGCAAAGCTCGGCGTCGCCTCTAGGAGCTCGCTCATCTGTCTCACGAGCTCGTCCGCGCGCGTGTCGACGAGTCGCGATTCCGGTGCCAACTCTGGCTCGACCGGGGGTGGGGGGGCCTCTTGCGTTGCCCCGATACGGGCTATCGCCATACCCAGAAGCAAGATCTTGAGATAGTTCATTGTGTCTCCTCGGACGCCTAGAAATGAAAGGTCAAACCTCCACCGAATCCCGCCAGGGTCAGGTCGAGGTCCTTGAGGTCGCTGTCGCCTTGGTAGTCGAACGTCCAAGTGCGGTAGCCGAAGTCGAATGATAGAAGCTTCGAAACGCGTACCCCGGCGACCGCGCTCACGAACCAACTGAAGTCGGACCCGATGCCGAAGCCGCCGACATCGCCTCGGAGTTGGACCCAGAGTTTCTCGGACACACCGCGGCGAAATCGGGCACCGACGATCGGATCGGCGAAGCCGCCATCGGCCTCGCGAACCGTTTGCTGATCCGTCAGGAGGGCGGCCGAGGTCGAGACCCCGCGCACCCCCGCGAGAAGGTCGAGGCCGCTACCGATTTGATAGCCGACGTCTCCTTCGAGGATGGTCATACTCATGTCGAGGCGTGGATTCAGAGCCGCGACGTCTACATTGTCGACGCTCGCGTCCTTTCCCAAGTCGGTGTAAACCATGTCGGCACCAAAAGACCAACGGTTACGGCGGGCTTCGAAGTTTCCCATGATTCCGAAGTCGAGAGAGCTCAGAAGATCTTTGGTGCTGGCCTCGAAATCCTGCTCGCGGCCCGCGAGTCCTACCGTCCCATCCATGCCGATGCCCCAGAGGAAAGGCGTCACTAGAAACTCCCACTCGTCGGGAGAGCCGGTCTGTGCACTCGCGACTCCGGGAGGCGCAAGGAGCAGAGCCAGCGCCAATGGCCAGAATCTTTTCATTACATGCCTTTCAGGATTGCTCGACCGTAGGTCGGCTGAATCGGCCGGTTGTTGATCTCGCCTTGCGTGAGATCCTCGATGAAGCGATCGATCTGCGCTTGCGACGCCTGCACGGCGTTCTCCATCACGAACCAGCGCACGCCCTGGGGACAGCCGGGCGTCGTCATCGAGCCCTCGTACATGTAGTACGCCTTGTTCTCGGGCAGCAGATCACCCACGTTCACCTGAGTCGAGCCGAGCGATCGTTTGGCCGAGCGGGGAAGAATACCCCAGAACTGCTCCAGCATCGCGTTCTCGCTCCCGGCCTCGATGAAAACGCCCAGCACCGCGTTGGCGTGGTCGCTGTCCTCGCTCTTCATGACGAGATGCCCTTCCATGGGAAAATGCCGTCCGTTCAAGGTGTGCTCGCTGGGATGATGGAAGTGGAATTGCTCGAGCTCGTAACGGGTCCCGTTGAGGGTGAGGGTGCTGCCCGAGCCGTAGGGCACCGCGAAGGTTGGCCCGTCGAGACCGAACGAGAGAGGGGTGGGCTGGATGTTCTCGGTCACTGCAGGGAGGCTGGCTGGAATACCTCCACGGATGTCGATGGGCGATTGGTAGTGGCCGGAGCTGCAAATACCCCACTGAGAGGCCAGCGCGCCCCACCTGTCGGGTCCCGACTCGCCTTCGTAGCTCCAAAGGGCAATCCCGCCGGTCATCGCGGTGCCGCCGTTCAGTAGGGTCGCGACGCTTGCCGCGAAGATGAATGCGATGAGCAACATTCTGCGAATCATTTTCTGGTCTCCTTGGGTCGAACTGTCTCTATCGAAATTTGTACTGAACGGAGAATTGGAACCGGACGGCGTCACCGGTCGCTCCGTCGTGGTTCTCACGCTTTCCGTACATCAACTCACCGCCGAGAGTGAACAGATGGTTGGCGGCATAAACGAGATTCACGTGGCCGGACCTCGCGAATCGGATCGCGTCGCTCGCTTGGCTCGGGTCGTTGTCGACCTCCGTCATACCCCCGCTGAGTGTCGAGGCGAGTCGATCGCTCCAGTGATGGGTGAACCCCAGGACGAATGCCCAAGCGCTGAGCGCGCGCAGCTCTCCGTCCGGTGTCAGCACGGCGTCCGAGCTCGTTCCTGCGAACGACTCGATGTAGCGTCCGACGCCGGAGCCGAACGCGACGTGGCCCATGACGACGTCTTTCTTCCACACGGACGCCTTGCCCGATAAGTTGACGCCGTAACCGGTGGTCTTCTCTTCCGTGGACCCGTCGTCGCTCACGTAGCGAAGCTGTCTGAGCATGCCAGCGACCTGCACGTGACCCCTTTTGGTCTTTATCCGAACACGAGCTGGAACGTCGGAAAACTCGTTCCGCCCGCCACCGGAGGCCCCGGTAGGCAGCGCGATCTGGGAGTCCGGATCTTCTACCGCGACCGACCACTCGAGTCTCTCCGAAGGCGTCCCGGTGTAGCGGAGCATCGCTTGGCGTACGAAGATCTCGGAGTCCGGACCTTCATAGTCCAGCGTGAAGGGCCGAGCGGTGATGTCCTGAAACGTCGACCACGTTTGTCCGCCGAGAATCCCCTTCCACTCGCCGTAGCCGTGTCGGAGCCGGAAGGCATTACTCGTTCCGAAGAAGTCCCCCTCGACGTAGGCGTGGATGCCCCCGAGGGATTCCTCCGCGCGGATGTCGAAGCTCAGTCGGGTCTGCCGAGCGGAGATGTTGGTGTTGCCTCCACGGGCGGAATCGGGATCTCCCGCGACCGGAATCGAGTTGACTTTGAACTGGTCGACGTTGCCTACCGGATCGAAGTCCTGGATGAAATCGACCTTGGCAAACCCACCGAACTGCAAGGTGATTCCCTCGCCGATCTCGATGGGCTTGAAAACGCCACCGGACGCCGGCGCCGTCTTTGGTTTGCCCGCGACTGGCTCGGAGGGAGCCTCGTGGTGTGGTGGGGGGCCCTGCTGCTCGGCTCTTGTCGATTGCGTTGCCGTGACGGAGTCGCTGGTCATGGTGATGAGCGGCGCGACAACGAAGGCGAGGAACCGCCCTCTCTTGCGCAGCTCGAGTGCCCGCGATGCGTGCTTCATGTTCTCCTCAACTCACCGGACCGCATCATTTCTGTCGTTTGATGTTCGCCAAACGAATGGGCTGCTGGCCGAGCGACTCGATCTCGATCCTCTTGTTCTCTTCGTCGAAGCCAAGCTTCACCGCGGCCAGGAGCGTTCCTTGCCCCTGCTCCTCGTCGCCGCTGTTTTCCAGCTCCATCTGGAGAGCGGAGATATCGTAGTCGCGAGAACGAGTGCTCCTCGCGGCCTCGCGCATCCCGATGGGCCGGTCGGTAACGATGATGATCTGGCGTTTGCCGTCCTGGTGGAACTCGTAGGCGTAGTGGAGCCTCACACTCGGAAAGGCGCCCATTCCGCGTCCGCCGCGCGTTCGAACGAAACCCGTTTCCTTCTGCTCGCGCAGCGCCTTGACGGTTTCCTCCTGTCCTTTTTCGACGAGGGTCTTGATGAGCATCTCCCGCTCCTCCGCGGTGGACCAACGGGTGATGACGATCTCGAGGACTCCGGAGACGCCGGCACCCATGGCGACGCCGAAGGCCGCGTACTCCTCGCGGACCTCGTCGTCCTGAGCATGGGCGAGCGATGCCAGCCCCACCAGAACTGAAAGAGCCGTGAGGCGGAAGCCAGTAAGGTGTCTTTTCCTTTGCGACATTGTTCTTCTCCTGTGTTTGGGTTCAGGGTCGAATTCGGGGCGACGGCCGGGTCAGGCTTTAGCAGATATAACGCTCACCGCGACGTACCGCCTCGACGGCGGAAAGCAACTTGGATGCGACCACACCTTTAAAGAGGAACGCGTCTGCGCCGCCGGCCAGCACGGATTCCGCAACGGATGGCCCGCCGATGTCGCCGAGCAAGATGACTTTCAGGTCGGGACAGTGTCGGCGAAGGCGGCCCAGCAGACCCGCGAGATTACCTTTCGCCAGGCAAAGATCCACGACGGCGAGCTCCGGCTTCAGTCGCCGGGCCGCTTCGAGCATGGAGGATTCCTCCGCCACCATCACGACCGCATCGAAAAGGCTCGCCAGCAGACCTCGAATGCCTTCCGCAAGACCGTAGTGTGGCTCCGCCAATAGCACGCATGAAGAGTTCGGGTTCAAAGGAGCTTGAGCCTATCGAAAGTTCAGCCATACGAATACCCGCAAAAATACTGGCCCGACTGACGGAGACTACGGACTCAGATCTCGACGATCCCGTGCTTGATCGCGAAATGAACGAGCTCGGCGCTGTTCTTGGCGCCGGTCGACTGCATCATCTCGTATTTGTGCGACTCCACGGTTCGAGTGGAGATATCGAGTAATGACGATATTTCCTTCGCGGTTCTACCTGCCGCCAAGAGCTGCAGGATCTCTCGGCGGCGCGGAGTGAGCGACGTGACGGGGTTGTTGGATAGAGCGGGGTCGCGCCTCACCGAATGAAGTACCTCGCTGGCGAGCGAAGGCGAAATGAACGTTTGACCCTTCGAAGCCGAACGGATGGCGAGCAGCAGCTCGTCGGGAGGAGAGCTTTTTAGAACGAAGCCGACCGCCCCCGCGTCCAGCGCGCGACGAGCGTAGGCCACTTCCCGATGCATGGTGAGAAAGAGGACTTTGACCAGCGGGTCCCGCTGCTTGAGCTGCACGAGCGCATCGATTCCGTTCACCGGTCCCATGGAGACGTCCGCGATGATCAAGTCGGGGCGGAGTCTCCCGGCCGCCTCGACCAACGCGCGGCCGTCCTCGACGATGCCGACGAGCTCGAACTCTGGCTCGAGCAACCTTTTCAACCCTTCGGCGAGAATAGGGTGGTCGTCTGCAAGGAGAAGGCGAGTCGCGCTCACGGAGCGCCTTCCGGCACCCATGCCAAGACCGTCGTACCGCTACCCGGGGTACTCTCGATCGCGAGCCTTCCGTGGACGAGTTGAATCCGCTCACGCATACTCGCGAGTCCGAGGCTCGGGCAATCTCGCTTGCGCTCGGGGTCGAAGCCGACCCCGTCATCCTTTAACGCCATCTGGATTCCGCCGTCGGTCCGCTCGAGCGACACATTCACCCGGCTGGCATTGGCATGGCGCGCAACGTTCCGAAGCGCCTCTTGAGCTATCCGAAACAGGCATAGCGCCCCATCGGCCTCGAACCCCGGAGGTGTGTCGGTCACGTTCACGTGAGTCGAGAGTCCTTCGCGGTGTGAAAAAAGCTCGCACTCCGTTCTCAGCGCGTCCGCTAAACCGAGATCGTGAAGCACCGATGGATGCAGTCGATACGACAACGCATGAACGTCGTCGCTCAATCGCGACGCGTCCTCTCGCATGGTGCGGGCAAACGCTCCGTCGGGAGAGGCCTCCAGAAGTTTTTCGATATGACCGGCATCCATCGAGAGCCGAACGAGTCTCTGGCTCACATCGTCGTGAAGCTCCCGTCCCAGGCGCCCGCGCTCGTCTTCGTGCGCGGTGAGGAGTCGCCGGCTCAAGGCGATGGCTTCCTCCTCGGCGCGCCGTCGTCGGGCGTGCTGGACCAGGAGTCCCACGACCAGGATTGTCTCGAGCGCGAATAGGACCCCCCCGAAGAGAAGCAGTTCTTGGTACCTTTCGATCCATGAGGGAGGTCGGAAGACCACCGTGCTTCCCGCCGGAAGCCGCTCTTCCCCGATATTCCAGCGTTCGAGCTCACGAAAGTCGTAGACGTACAGACGGGGAGCCAGGGGCTGAGACGGGATATCCTCGGGAGCTTCGCCACCTAGTATCCGAAGCGCTGTCTCGGTCGCTCTGGAGATGGCCTCCGCGATGGAGGTCACCGGTCCACCAACGACGCCGCGACCGACTTCAATGTCGAAGAGGCCGAAGATGGGTGCGCTCGAAACGGCCCGAAGCCGCTGTAGGGCTTGGTCGCTTTCGAACGGAAACCCCCCGCCGTCTACGGTGACCGTCCCATAGAACACCGCCGTTCCGGGGCCGGCGACAGAGACACGTTCTTCCAACTCACGCACTGAGAGCTCGTGGAGCCATGTAAACCTGACGCGGTCCGTGAAGCGCTCGAACGCTCGCTGCGTCTCTTGAACCCAGAAACTACCCATGGACGATTGTCCCAACACGACGAGGATCTCCTTCGTCTCGGGGAGCACGCGCAAAATGTTGTCGGCGACGGCCGGAAGATCGAAGCTGACGGTCCTCGCGGTTGCAAGAGCTATGGGCCCCATGTCCTCGACAAGCCGCGCCGCGAGACCCGTCATGAGAAGCGGCTTGTTCGGGAAGAGACGCTCGCGTCGGGCGTGGGCAAAGCGCGCCGCGGGACCTCCCACCGTGATCACGAGATCGATACCGGTTTCTTGAAAGAGCGCGTTCAGGTATTCCGCGAGCGGCCCCTCGGTGCTCGTCTCGACGAAGCGCGCCGTCTCGAGCGAAGCCTCGAAATACTCCAACGGTCTTGGCGACAACCGCGTCATTTCTTCGCGAAGACCCGACGTGAACGCGTCGAAAGGAGCGAAGTTCGTACCGTAGGAGTGCAGGATCAATATCCGCTCGTGCGACACTTCCTGAGACGCTGACGAAACCGGCGTCGAAACGAGTGCCGCGAGGCAGAACAAAGCACACAACAACTTGTCGATCGACAAGCCACATTCGACTTTCTCCGTTTTCGCTCGTGTTTCCGACTTTCGACTGCGTGGCGTGAGGCGGCATTTCTGACGCCCGATTCGGGACTTCGACACCGTCACCGCGGGTTACCGTTGGTCCGGGTCGGAAACGCCGTCGCAGAGGGCTGACGATTCCAGGAGCTTCCGTTGCGCTTCCGTTGGCTCCATTCCGACATCCGCTCCAGTGTCGAACTGGATCCGCCACTCGCCACTCTCGCCGCGGCGCCAGACCGAGATGAAGCTGCCCCATTGTTCGAACCGCCCCCGTTGGGGATGGTTACCGACGATACGAAACGGTCCGCGCGAGAGCGCCAAGGTGCCGTCATCGCTCACTTCTACCGACTCCGAACGCCAGCGGATGGTCGGGCCTTTCGGATCGAAGTAGATGGCCCAGGAGCGCAACACCTCCGCCGGACCTCGGCTGACGGTGTCGGTGACGAAGCGCACGTCGGGGTGAAGAAAAGCCGCGAAGCCGTCGCGGTCTCGACTCTCCGCCGCGTCACTGAATCTGGATTCGGTGCAGGCCACGACGGCTGCGTCACCGGTGTGCTGTACTAATAATGACGGCGCGAAAAGCACGAGCCCCAGCCGAAGCATCATCCACGTCATTCCGCTCTCCTGTCGCCTTGCGATATCGAAGCTCCATGGTAGTCGATCTGCGCGGTCTCGCTCACCCGCGGGTGATTTCTCTCATCGGCGACGGACGAGAGGGAGCCGCCGGCACCTGGTTGGGCGGTTTAGCGCTTGGCACGCTCTGTGGAGGTAGATCTCGTCGGAGGACGAGCTTGCGCATAGGAGTACCGAAAGAGGGAGTGCCCGGCGAGCGGAGGGTCGCGGTGACCCCGGCGCAAGTCGAGGCCCTCCGTGCCCGAGGCCACTCGCTGGCGATCGAGTCCCAAGCGGGTGTGCAGGCTGGGTTCGTCGATGATGCCTATGTCAGCCAGGGGGCCTCGCTCACTCCGACGCCGACGCAGGTCCTCAAAGCCGATGTGATCTTGTGTGTCGACGTGCGGTCGGTCGATGCGAGCCACCTAAGGTCGGGGCAGACCGTCATTGGTCTGGCCGATCCGCTCCGTCGCGATCTCTCCGCCTTCGCTTCGAGCGGCGCGACGTTGTTCGCGCTGGAGCTTCTCCCACGCATCACCCGCGCGCAGTCGATGGACGTTTTATCGGCGATGGCAACGCTTGCCGGGTACAAAGCCGTGCTCATCGCCGCCGCGCGACTTCCCCGGATGTTTCCCATGATGGTGACGGCCGCCGGGACCTACCCGTCCGCAAAAGCGCTCGTTCTCGGAGCGGGGGTCGCTGGACTCCAGGCCATTGCCACGGCGAAACGACTGGGCGCGACGGTGACGGCCTACGACGTCCGAGCCGAAGCGAAACAACAGGTGGAGAGCGTCGGTGCACGCTTCGCTTCACTCGAGATCGAAAGCGAGGGTGCCCAGGATGAACGCGGATACGCACGAGAGCTAGGCGAGGATTTC
>JAJCXL010000498.1 GCA_029263435.1 Acidobacteriota bacterium
CGCGTTCACCGTGAAGGCCATCAACGACCCCAACTACAACCCCGAATCCACCGAAGGGTTCGACCTCATCGTCGCCGTCGAAACACCGGATCCGCAGACCGCCATCGTTCGATACCGAGAAGTCTATGCCGCTTATCAAGACCAGTTCTGGCGGGGGGCTCTCCCGCATCACTTACTCGATGGCGAGAATCTCGACGCGTTTCCCGCCTACGATCGAGACCCGCTGGGGACCGGTCCTTATCGAGTCAAAGAGTGGCGCACCGGTGAGTATGTGTTGCTCGAGCGGAACGAGTCCTATTGGAGAGGCGCTCCCGCCGTTCGCGAGATCTTGTTCCGGTTTCTACCATCGAGCAACACGCGCGTGAATCAGCTCCGATCCGGCGAGATCCACGTCGTCGACAACGTACCGCTCGACAAGCTCGATGAGCTCAAAGCCCTCACCGGGACGACGCTCTCGCAAACGATGGCGAACTCCTACGTCAATGTCGCTTTGAACCTCAAGGAAGTGCCTCCGTTCGCCGACTTGAGAGTGAGGCAGGCCGTGGCGCACGCTTTGGACCGACACGCGATCGCGGAGGACGTGCTCGAAGGAGTGGTCACCGTTGTCGATTCGGTGATTCAGCCGATGTCGTGGGCGTTCAACAGCGCGGTGAAGATGTACCCCTACGATCCGCAACGCTCCAAGGCGCTACTGGCCGAAGCGGGCTACGCGGATGATGACGGGGACGGCATCGTGGAGAAAGATGGCGAGCGTCTGACATTTTCCGGGACGACGCGCTCGGGTCACGCGGAGTGGGAGACGGTGCTCCAAGTCCTGCAGGCACAGCTTCGGGCGGTGGGGATCGATCTCCAGATTCAAAATCATGAACCCACCCTGCTCGGTGAGCTGTGGTTCGGCGGGAAGCTGCCGTTTTTTCTCTCCGCATGGACGTTGCCGGCCGATCCCGAGATCACTCGATTTTTCGCGGCTGACAGAACGCCTCCGCGCGGACGTAACATCTATTACTACGAGAACGAATCGCTGACCGAGCTCCTCTATGCGTCCGATCAAACCATCAATCGCAGCCGAAGACGTGAGCTCCTCTTCGAAGCACAAGAGATCATCGCTCGCGAGATTCCTGTCATTCCGCTGTACAACCGCACGGTCGTCCGCGCTTATCCCGAATCTCTCCGAGGCGCCAAGCCCAACCCCACCAATGCGGGACTGTTCTGGAACGTGCACGAGTGGACCTTCGCCCCTGAATAAGGACGTCGTACCGAGACTTCATCCATGAGTCGCGGTGGGATGTCCGACTACGTTTTCTCCAGGCTCACAAAAGCAATCCCGCTCTTGTTCGGGATCTCGATCTTGATATTCGGACTCGTCCATGCGGCTCCCGGTGGGCCGTTGACCGTCTATCTGAGCAACCCGAACGTCACTCCGGAAGACATCGCTCGTCTGGAGCGAAACCTCGGCTTGGATCGTCCCCTGCCGGTGCAATATCTCAGCTGGCTGTGGGCGTTCGTCAGAGGTGATTGGGGGTTCAGCTATGTGGACGGGCGCCCCGTGACCGAGCGCATTCTCGAGCGCGGACCGGCGACGCTCGAGCTCATGGCGAGCGCTCTGGTGGTGGCTCTCATCGTGGCGCTCGTCTTGGGAAGCGCCGCGGCATGGAGACCCAAGCATTGGGCGTCGCGACTGATCTCGAGCTCCTCGGTGCTCGGGATCTCGGTGCCGACATTCTGGCTCGGCTTGGTCTTGCAGCTCGTCTTCGCAGTGGAGCTACGCCTGCTCCCCTCCGCAGGGCGCATGAGCCCGGGAGGAGGCGACAGGCTCGCCTACCTCGTCCTTCCCGTCACGACGCTCGCTCTGTTTTACGCTTCGAGCTGGATCCGCTACGTGAGGGCTTCGCTCATCAGGACTCTGGACGAGCCTTTCGTCACCGCGGGTCGCGCAAGTGGGTTGGTCGAGAAACGGCTCCTGTTCATCCATGCGTTGCCCCAGGCGTTGTTTCCACTCATCACCGTCCTCGCTCTCGACTTCGCGCTGCTATTCAGCGGGGCGGTCGTGACGGAGACGGTCTTCGCGTGGCCGGGCATGGGGACGCTCCTCCTCGACTCGGTAAACCGACGCGATTACTCCGTGTTGATGGGAATTCTCATGGCCGGCTCGACTCTCATCATCGCGGCGAACCTGACCGCGGACATCCTGTATGGGTGGCTCGACCCGAGGGTCCGGATGGACGGGGAGAGCGAATCGTGAGACGCGCCGGAGGGCTACTGCTCATCGCACTGGTGCTGGTAGCTCTCGTGGGGCCGCTGCTGTCCCCTTATACCGTCGACGGGATCGAGTTATCCGAGATCCGTGTCGCTCCGGAAGCGTCGCACTGGATGGGAACGGACGAGCTCGGTCGGGATGTCGCGACGCGGGTGCTCGCCGGAACGCGACTCTCTCTCGTGATCGGTCTCGCCGGTGCGCTCGCAGCCACGCTGATCGGAGCCGGGGTGGGCGCGGTGTCGGGTTACCGGGGCGGTGCTACCGACCAGGCGATGATGCGCTTAGTCGACCTCCAGCTGTCGGTGCCGATCTTGCCGGTCCTAATCGTGATCTCCGCCATCGCCCGACCGAGCGTCGCGCTTCTGGTGCTCTTGGTGTCGTCTTTCGCGTGGATGGAGCCCGCCCGCATCGTTCGCAGTGAGTTCCTGAGACTCAAGGAGCTCCCTTTCGCCGAGGCCGCCAAGGCTTCGGGGGCCTCGGATTCTCGTGTCATCATCCGCCATCTTCTCCCGAACGCCCTTCCGCCACTGGTCGTCGCGGCAACGCTTCTGGTGGGTCGGGTCATCGTCATGGAATCGGTGCTCAGCTTCCTCGGACTCGGGGTTCAGCCTCCGAGGCCGTCGCTCGGCAACTTGCTCTACGGCGCTCAGGCGTCGCTCGCCACCGAGCCGTGGCTCGCGATGTTTCCGGGCTTGTTCATCTTCTGGATCGTCTTGTCGGTCAATCTGGTTGGCGACCAAGCCGCGGTCGGAACTCGGACACGATAGTCGTCTTTTCGGCTACCATACCGCCCATGAAAAAAGACAAGCTCCGGGTGGCGATGGTAGGCGCCGGAAAATGGGCCGAGCACGCCCATCTGCCGGGCTGGCTTCGTGACGACCGGGCAGAAGTCGCCGTCATCGTCGATACCGTCGCCGAGAAAGCCGCGGGACTGAAAGAACAGTTCGACCTTCCGGCATCCACCTCTAACTGGCGCGAAGCCATTGCCCGCTCGGATGTCGACGTGGTCGACATCGCCACCCCTTCCGCGACCCACCACGAGCTAGCCTGCTTCGCGCTCGAACAATCCAAACACGTTCTATGCGAAAAACCCGTCGCCTATGATTTCAGAGAAACGCTGGAGGCGGCGGAGCTCGCGCGCCGAAAGGGAGTCAAGACGAAGCTCGGATTCACGTTTCGCTACTCTCCCGGCGTCCAATACGCGAAATCGCTCATCGATGACGGCTTCGTCGGGCAGCCGTTTTTTTTCAACGGCTACGAGCAGAACTCACAATGGCTGGATCCGGACGAGCCCCTGAGGCAAGTGTTTCCGGACCATGACCCCAAGAAGATCCAAACGTCCTCGCTCGAAGGTTACGGTGCGCCCATCATCGATATCGGCCATTGGTGGGTCGGAAGCGATCTCGAGCGAGTGACCGGCATGATGACGAACTTCATTCCGGAGCGGGCGGTCAGAGGGCGAGCCGGACGGCACCTGATGAATATCGACGACGCGGATGTGTTCATCGGCGAGTACGCCAATGGGACCCTGACATCGATCCAGACGAGCTTCGTGACGATTGGAAACTACCCCGGCGTCGAAGCTCGAATCTACGGTGAGAAAGGGGCCATCATTTGCCGACTCGTGGAGGAAGCCGGCGTAGCGGAGACCGTCCGGGTGGCAACGCCCGACGCCGTGGAGTTCGTCGAGCACGCCGTCCCGGATAGGTTCTACCCGGCCGGTGGACACGCGAAGGAATCGTGGCGGAGCTTGTTCTACGCCAATCTCATCAAAGACTTCATCGACGAGATTCAAGACGGAGGAAGCCGGAACCAAGGGAGCTTCGCCGACGGCGCTTGGGTCCAGGAAGTCATCAACGCGGTCGAGACGTCGTGTCACGAACGGAGATGGGTCGACCTCCCGCTATCCCGATGACGCAGGCGCCCGCTTTTTCTCAGTTTCGAGAGCGGTTTCTCGAGTCGTTCTATCGACAACGCCCGGTCGACGCGACCTTCATCGGTCACCACGACTACGACGACCAGCTACCCGACCCCTCGGAAGACGGCCGACGCTCGACCTCTCTCGAGATCGACGCTCTCTTGTCCACGATGGAACGCCTCCCGACGGAGACTCTCGACACCGCCGAGGCCACCGATAAAAAGCTCATCCGGGGAGCGTTGATCTTGGCTCGAAACGAGCTCACCCGTCTTCACGAGAACCCCTCCTGGGCGATGGGAGAGGCGATATTCGGGATGTTCTCGTTACTTCTCACAGACTTCGCACCGGAAACGGATCGCCTGGAGCGATTGAGATCTCGACTCGATAAGGTACCGAGCTTTCTGGACCACGCCCGACGCAACATCGACGGGCGGAGCGCTCCGCCGCCGGGCCCGTGGATCTCGCGATCCATGAACGAGTGCGTCGGCGCTCTC
>JAJCXL010000499.1 GCA_029263435.1 Acidobacteriota bacterium
TTGGTGGTATTACGAGAAGCTCGGATTTCGTCCCGACGCTCCGGAAGCGCGTCGTCTATGGACTGCCGAGAAGCGTCTCTTGCGGAACAACCCCCGACACCGCACATCGCTCACAACGCTGCGGCGACTCGCGGACCACCCGATGTTCTTCAACGGCACCGAGCGTCGAGCCGCTTCGCTCGGACGCATCGATCTCGGCGCGCTCGGAGACGCGATATCTAAGGAGCTCGCCCGGGACGGCGCGCATCGCAGCTCCGGTCTTACTCGATGCGTGACGGAGGTGCGGGCGCTGCTGGGTTTGCAATCTCTCGATGGCTGGAGCGCCAACGCGAGACGCGCTCTGTCGAGCTTGGCACCTCTGGTGCTTTCGTTGTCCAATGTCAGCCGCTGGCCCGCAACCGATAGACTGGCTCTCGCCGAGGTGATTCGCGCGAAGGGCTCAGTCCCTCAAGCCGATTTCGTCAGACGTTTCGACGCGCACGAGCGTTTGCGAGCGGCGATCCTGGCACTCACACAGCCTGGCCGCTAACCCTGGATACACCAGCGTCAACTATCGGGAAGCGCCAATCGAACCGCCGCCATCTCCTCGCCGTTTCTCACGAGAAGGACGTCGCCCACGAGCACGGGGTGATTCCAGGTTTTACCTTCGAGCGCCGGAGCGCGGGCTAGCTCCGTGAACCCGTCGGGCTTCGCGGCCACCAGTACGAGCTCGCCTTCTTCGGAGAGCACGAGCAACAGATCCTGCTCGGGCAACAAGATGAGCTGGCCGTTTCCGTAGCGTCCTCCCTTCCATGCGCGGTTGCCGTCCGCGACGTCCATGCAGGCGAGAATGCTGCCATCGAAGCCATAGGCATGTCCTTCGTGAACGACGAAATCGTTAAAGTAGGGTTTCAGCCGGATAGACGTCCATCGCTCCTCGACGCTCCAACCGTCGGGTCCGTGCGTCACGCCGAGACGGCGAGTGCCGATGCCCGCGGCGTCACCGACCGTGCTGAAGAGGACGTCGCCGTCCGCGGTGCGTGCAGGCTGCACGATCGGCCCGCCGGACCACGCGTGCTCCCACAAGACCGCGCCATCGGAAGGGGTGACACTCGTCGCACCGTGTCCTGAGAGCAGAAGGATCTGCTCGACGCCGTCAATCGTCATCGGATGTGGCGAGCTGTAACCGGAATTGTGCTCGGGGCCGAACCACCGGGGCTCCCCCGTCTCGAGGTCATAGCCCACGAGTCGTCCCGCGGTGGCAACGATGACGACGTCATCAACCACGAGAGGCGAGCTGGAAAAACCCCAGAACGGCACTCGGACACCGGTATCGGAACCCGCGTTTCGCGACCAGACTACCGAGCCGTCACTGGCGTCGAGCACGTTGAGGATGCCCGTCGCGCCGAACGCGTAGACACGGCCATCGCGAAGGGTGGGCGTTGCTCGAGGGCCGGCACCGCCATTGGACTCATAAAATCGCGCCGGATCCCGGTGTCTCCACACCGGCTCGCCCGTGGTGATGGCGTAGGCGGAGACGAGCTCCTCGTCGCCCCGCTGCTCCTGAGTGAACAGCAAGTCGCCGAGGACCGAAAAGGAGGACCAGCCGGGTCCAACCGGCCGGCGCCAAAGCTCGACCGGCGGTGACGCGGACCAGTCCGTCTCGATCCGCAAGCCACGAATGACACCGTCACGCGCGGTCCCACGAAATCCCGGCCAGTCCGCTTCGATCTCGTCGGTGACCCAATCGGAACGGCTCGCCGACGGCACAGCATCGGCTAGGGCCAAGAGGCGCTCTTCCGCCGTTGCCGTCCATCGCCACTGAAAATCCGAATGACTATTGCCGGTAATACCGCCGGTTCGAACGAGCGTCCACCCGACGCCGGCCACTACGATCGTCGCCACCATCGACATTCGCCGATGACCGTCCGACAGATGACGCGTGGATAGCGCCCACCCGACGAACAACAGACACAATAGAGGGACGGCGTACATGGGGAACAAGAAGCCCATGCCTGCCGTCGCCACCGACGGGTGGAGGAGCTGCGAGGCGCCGACCAGGGAGGCACCCATGAGAGCGATCGCACCTAGCCGCTCGACCCAAGCAGCTCGACTGAACCCGACCCACCACACCACGATCGCCACCCCGCCTAGCATGCCGCCAATCGCGCCGACGGGCATCGCTTCGGGCACGAACACGGGCAAGGCATATCTCATTAGCCACTGCAAGGTCACGATGACGACCCCGGGCCACAGCCGAAGCGGCTTGCGAGGCACAGAGGAGTCGGAAGGTCGACGCGTTGTTTCTAACATGGGTTAATCCTCTCGAAGTGCCAGCACGGGGTCGATCTCCGATGCGCGCCAAGCAGGGACGGCTGACGCGATGAGAGCGACGAGCGTCAGCAGGAAAGCGACGACCCCGAGCGTTGCCGGGTCCGTGGGGGCGATGTCGTACAGCAGGCCGGAGATGAGCTTCGCGAACAACAGCGATGCCGCGAGTCCGAGAGCAACGCCAACCAGCACCAGGCCAAGGCCTTCTTTCAAGACGACGCGGATGAGGCGCCCCCGGCCGGCACCAAAGGCGGCGCGGATGCCGAGCTCGCGAGTGCGCTGGCTTACCCCGAATGCGAGGACTCCCCCGACGCCGACAGCCGCCACGGTGAGCGCGAGCAAGGCGAACACTCCGACCAGTGCGGCGTTTAGTCTCTGACCTGAGATCGATTCGGAGCGGATCTGGGCGAGGGTGGCGACATCCTCGATCGGCTGATCCGGATCCAGCTGACGAATGCGATCCATGATGGGGCGAATCAACGTCTCAGGTTGTGCGGTCCGAACGAACAAGGCGCTCGCGAAAGGCACTTGGGTGAAGGGGTTGAACGCTACGAAGGGTACGTCCGCCGCGACCCCATACTCCTTCGTGTCGGAAACGACTCCCACGATCGTCCGGTACTCCTCGTCCACGCCCATGAAATGAAGGTTCTCACCTCTCCAACCGATCCGTTGTCCGACCGCTTCACGGTCCGGAAAGAAGTGTGCCGCCAGCGCCTGATTGACGATGACGACCTTCGCCGCATCCGGACCATCGGCCGCGGTGAACGATCGCCCTTGGACGAGGGTCATCCCCAAGGTCCGGAAGTAGTCGGCGCTCACCATCCGAAAGTCTGCGCGCGGAGTTGGCGCGCCCGGCTCGCTCGGCTGTCCTTCTCGCTCGAACTCAATCGCGGCGAGTGCGCCCCGTATGCCGGCCGGCGCGCCCTTCAAAGGCACCATGCTTCCAAGCGCGGCCGCGCGAACACCGGGCAGAGTCTCCACCCGCTGCACGATCGCCTCGTAATAAGCGTGCTCCTCTGACGCGGACTTCATTCCGTAGTCGGTCGGCACCGTCATGACCAACACCTCTTCGAGAGCGACGCCGCCGTCTTCTCGTTGAAGATTCCTCAGCGTCTCCAGCAATAGGCCGGCCCCCACCAAGAGCACGAAGCTGACTCCAATC
>JAJCXL010000500.1 GCA_029263435.1 Acidobacteriota bacterium
CTGAAATATGGGAGCAGGCGCTTGCCGCGGCCAAGGTCGAAGCCGAGGATGCGCACGATGACGTCGTCAACGCCGGGGGCATTCACATTCTGGGCACCGAGCGACATGAGTCTCGCCGGATCGACAACCAGCTGCGTGGTCGGGCCGGACGGCAGGGAGATCCGGGCAGCTCGCGTTTTTTCCTTTCGCTCGAAGACGATCTCATGCGGATTTTCGCGAACGAGCGGATGAGCGGCCTCATGCAAAAGCTCGGCATGGAGGAGGGCGTTCCTATCGAGAGCAAGCTCGTGACCCGCTCCATCGAAGGGGCGCAGGGCCGGGTGGAGGGCCAGAACTTCTCCATCCGCAAGCATCTCCTCGAATATGACGACGTGATGAACAAGCAGCGCGTCGCGATTTATCGTCTCCGGCGCGACATCCTCGAGGGAAAGGATCAACGCGATTACATTTCGGAGCTCGCGGAGAACGTCCTCACGAGCCTCGTCGACCAACATCTCAGCGAAGAGATCGAGCCGGATGAGTGGGATCTCGCCGCGTTTCGCCAGAGTCTGCTGCACCAGTTCGGTCTCGACTCGCAGAGCTTGAGCGACATCGACTGGGACGGATCGAATCGCCACGAGATTGGCGAAGAGCTCGCCAAGCGAGTCCAAGCCAAGTATCAGGACAAGGAGACTGCGATCGGAGCCGAGCTGATGCGAACGCATGAGCGTTTCATCATGCTTCAGATCCTCGACAGTCAGTGGAAAGACCATCTTTACGCGATGGACCACCTCAAAGAGGGGATTGGGCTGCGGGGTTACGGCCAGCGCAACCCGCTCATCGAGTACAAGAAGGAAAGCTTCGACATGTTCGAGGACATGTGGGATCGCATCGAAGAAGAGATCGTGCGGATCCTGTATCTTCTCCAGCCCCCAACGGACAAGCCGGTGCCGGTATTGAAGAGGCCCACTCCGAAACCGCCGCAGCTCTCGTTCAACGATCCGAGCGCGACGCCGTCGGTGTTTGCCGGAGGCGGGGCGGCTAGCGGTGGGCCGGCCCCTTCCGCTCGTCCGGAATCGCAAGGTGGTGTGGGTGCCGCGGTATCGACGGTAAAAAGACAAACTGCCAAAGTTGGCCGGAATGCTCCCTGCCCGTGCGGTAGTGGTAAGAAATACAAAAAGTGCTGCGGCGCGGGCGCTTGACAAGCGCATAAGCGAAAGAAGATTCGGTGAACGAGACATTCAAAGAAGCCCTTACTTTCGAAGACGTCCTGCTCGTCCCCCAAAGATCCGATGTTCTACCGTCGCAGGTGGATATCCGGACCCGGTTCACGCGAAATATCCATCTGAACATCCCGATCGTAGCCGCGAGCATGGATACGGTCACTGAGTCCCGCCTCGCGATAGCGATCGCTCAGTTGGGCGGGCTCGGCGTCATCCACCGGAACCTGTCCGCGGAAGCTCAGGCCGACGAGGTCGACAAAGTCAAGCGCTCGGAGAGCGGGATGATCGTCGACCCCATCACCATCAGCCCGGACCGACCGATCGGAGACGCCCTGGCGTTGATGTCCAAGTATCGGATCTCCGGGGTGCCCATCACTGACGAGGGCCGACTGGTCGGGATTCTCACGAACCGCGATCTTCGCTTCGAGACTCGTGTCGATCTACCGATCTCGGAAGTCATGACGAAAGACAATCTGATCACGGTGGCCGTGGGCACCACTCTCGGTGAAGCCCGTGCCCTGCTTCACCAGCATCGGGTGGAGAAGCTTCTCGTCGTGGACGACGCTTATCAGCTCAAGGGGCTCATCACCGTGAAAGATATTCAAAAAGCGGTGAAGTATCCCAACTCGGCGAAAGACGGCTTGGGCCGATTGCTAGTCGGTGCCGCGATAGGCGTTGGGGAAGACGGGATTGAGCGGGCGAAACGCCTCATCGACGCCCACGTCGACGTGATCGTCGTCGACACCGCGCATGGTCACAGCAAAGGTGTGCTCGACGCGGTGGAGACGCTTCGAGGAATCGTCTCGGAAGTCGACATCATTGCCGGAAACGTAGGGACCGGCGAAGCCGCCGAGGATCTCATCCGCGCGGGCGCCGACGCAGTGAAAGTAGGGATGGGGCCGGGCTCGATTTGCACGACCCGTGTCATCTCGGGAGCGGGCATGCCCCAAATGAGCGCGATCCTCGATTGCGCCGAGGTCACGAGCAAGCACGACGTTCCATTGATCGCCGATGGCGGCATCAAGTTCAGCGGCGACGTGGTCAAAGCCATCGCTGCCGGGGCCCAGTGCGTGATGATCGGAAGCTTGTTCGCCGGAACCACCGAGAGCCCCGGCGAGACAATCTTGTTCCAAGGGCGTACGTTCAAGACCTATCGAGGCATGGGCTCGTTGGGGGCCATGAGCGACGCGACGAAGGACCGCTACTTTCAGCAGGATGTCGAGACGTCGAAGCTCGTCCCGGAAGGGATTGAAGGTCGGGTTCCCTACAAAGGCGAGCTCCAGGGCGTCGTCGATCAGCTCGCCGGGGGGCTACGAGCCGGCATGGGTTATTGCGGTGCCGGAAGCATCCCGGAGCTTCAGAAGAAAGCCAAATTCGTGCGGGTCACGGCCGCGGGGCATCGCGAGGGCCACGTGCACGACGTGATCATCACGAAAGAAGCGCCCAACTATCAGCTGGACTAGCAGGCCGTGGTGAAAGCGCAACTGCATTCGAGTGGCGATCCATCCCGCCTGGCGGCGTTGCTCCTCCCTCAAATATGCCCAATATTCTCGAGCAGTCGCGCCTTGCCAGCCGGGCGCCTCGCCCCTCTCGGTGCGACGTCGCACTTTCACCAGGGACTGCTAGCGATGTTCGCTGAGCTTTGTCGTCGTTCGCAGTACCGGTGGCTCCTTCTCACGGCGCTCGTCGCCCTGGGGGGCGTCGGCTGTGACCTCACGCCGAAGCCCGCGCTCATCACCGTCTACAGCCCGTCGCTCGAGGTGTCTTTTCCCCTGCCGCAGGGGTGGACGGCGGATGAAGCCACCACGCAGGCCGGCTTTTCCATGCAGACCTTCACCGGAAGGTCGGTGGATGTGCCCGACCGACCCGGGATCCGAGTGCAGATCTTGGCGGGTCCGATGCCCTCGGATGGGATCGCAGAAGTGTCGCGCCGTTTCCGTGGCGAGCTGAACGTCGATTTCGAACGAGCGGCAACGCTCGCGGACCGCGAGGCTACTGAGTGGGGTTTCGTCTCCGCGGATGAAGAGGAGAGCTCGCGGTTGCTGCTCGCCGATGTCGACGACACTCTCTATGGCCTGTTCGTGCGAGGCGAAGCGCGTACCCTAACCGCCTATGGTGATGCGCTCGATCGCATGTTCAAGGAGTTCTCTGTCGAGCGGAGTCAGTTTTTCGATACCTACGAAGCTCCGGGCGGAAAGATTCGCATCAAACATCCACGGAGCTGGACCCGGACCCACGCGGCAGCCAGCGGGGGAGAGTCTCTATTCGTGGGATTCAGGAGCCCGCCGCTCGCGGTGGAGCTCGAAGGCACGACCGTGCACGCCACCTTGGAGGTCAGCGTAAACAAAGTCGAGCCGGACAAGACCGTAGAGAGCTTCTATGCGGAGCGCACGGAGCTCTTAGGCGATAACTACCGACTCGTGCGACACGAGACCCTCGATGACGTGCGAGCCATCTCGACGTTGTATTATGTCGAGACACAGTTGGTGGACTATCTTGAGCGTACGGTTTACTTCGTGCACGACGGCATCAGCTATATTTACAAGCTCAACGCCAGGAATCAGGTGTATTACGCCGTAGAGCCGTGGATCGACGAGATCGTGCTCAGCTTCTTCGACGACGAAAAAAAACATGGCAACTTTGATTGACCGCGTCCTCGGAAGAGGCGCCCGCACCGAAGAGATCGCCGTCACTTTGCCGGACGAAGTGAGTCCGTGTGGCTCACTGCGGCTCGTGAACGAGGGCGACGGTCGCTACGACCTCGTCGAGCGCAGCGGCCGTAGCGCCGTGACGCCCGAGGCATGGTCCCAGTATCTTTACTTCACGCTCTCCGATGAGGCGAAGGCGGGTCTCTCGGAGCAGGTCGTCGTCGACGTGGATTATCACGGATCGACGTTCGCCACCTTCAGGCTTCAATATGTTTCTGCGGACCGTGACGCACCCTATGAGGGTCTCTACAAAGAGGCGACTCAGCATTGGGACGGTGTCGAGACCGATGCTCCGGTCTGGAAGCGGGCCCGTTTCGTCCTCGAAGACTTCGACCCGTCCCGGTCGCAGAATGTCGGCGCGAGCTTTCGGATGGAGATCCGCCAAGACTTCGTCGTCGGCAGGGTCTCGGTCTCGCGCCCGACGCCCGGCGCCGAGCTCTTGGAGCTACCCGCGGTCGCTCCGTTGCCGTCGATCCGGAAATCTCCGGATCGGGTCTATCCGATTTGGTGGCTGTTCGTCGAGATCACGAACCTGTGTAATTTTCATTGTACGTTTTGCCCGGACGAGATCATGGAGCGTCCCCGCGGCATGATGGATTTCGATGACGCGTGCAAAATTTTCGACCAAGTCGCACGCGAGAAGACGAAGCTCGGTCCGTTATACCCGATCAAGCTGCATCAGATGGGAGAGCCTTCGATCCATCCGCGTCTCGTCGACATCGTGCGCTATGCGGAGCGCGACAAAGGCCTTCCCATCGAGCTCAACACGAATTGTAGCCTGCTCACCGAAGAGCTCGTCGACGGTCTCTACGACGCCGGTTTGACGAACATGATTCTCAGCTATCAGACTCCGGATGAGGAGTCCTTCGAGACCCGTAAAGCGAAGAACAAGCGGCTGACCTTCGATATTTATCTCGAGAAGGTGAAGCTGGCCGTCGAGCGAAAAATCGCGACCGGGGCCAGGACCAAGCTCGAGATCGACATCATGAACACGCTGGGCTCGGACGGTATCCGGATCGTCGGCTCCAACAGTCAAGCCGACCGGGTCATGCTGGACTGGATCGCGTTCGCGCGTTCGCTCGAGCGAAAGTATGGCCTCACCCCCAAAGACCACGACCTGAATTTCGTGGATGGCGGGTTTCGGTTCTTAGAGCACGACGCCGATACCGGCCGCTACGAGATCCTGCCGGGTGTCGACATTCTCTGGAAAGAGCTTCACACCTGGGGGAACATCATCCAAGGGGATGCGGTCCGTCCGGAAGTGGATGGGTATTGTCCTGCGCCGAACGAGCAGTTCGTGATCTTGTGGGACGGGACCGTCACGGTGTGCTGCACCGACTACGAGGGCACCCTCAACATGGGGAACGTCCACGAGCAGTCGATCGAAGAGATTTGGACCGGCCCGAAGTGGCGCCGTCTGCGACAGACGATGTGGGAAGACGTCCTGGAGTCGAAGACGTGCCGTGTTTGTAAAGGCGTCGAAGAACCCGACTTAGTCCAAATCCAGATCTAGTACCGCTTGATTCCGAGGCGAGCTTGGCGGGCGTTCATTCTCCTCTCGCGAGATCGATACCCTCGTAGATTTGCGCCAGCGTTAGCCTCACGTTCAGGGACAAGAAGGTGATCTCGTCGTCGCTGCTCAGAATGAACTTAGCCCACGAACCGCCGGGCGCGTCACGGTGGAACACCTCAACCGCTTGAAGATCTTGGTGTACCAAAACGTACTCCCGCAAGCTCTCCAGGAGCTCGTAGCTCAGAAATTTCTCTCGCCGGTCGGTCCCCTCCGTCGATGCGGAGAGCACCTCGAAGATCACACACGGATGCTCCTTGAAGTACGACTCCGCGTCGTTCGGGTCACCGGTAACAAAGACGTCGGGGTAG
>JAJCXL010000501.1 GCA_029263435.1 Acidobacteriota bacterium
GGCGGCTTCGCGCCCGGGCTCGATCCCGGTGACGTCCCACCCGCGCGCTTTGGCTTCGTCGAGAAACAAGCCGTAGGAGCTTCCGATCTCGAGAAGGGTTTTCGGCCCGTCGACTAGAGCATGGGCCTCGATCCGTTCTAGCGCCTGACGGAAATCGAGCCTTCTTTCGGGCTCGGAGGTGAGGTAGTCCGCATCATCGACGTTGCGATAGAGCTCTTCGATCTCTTGGATATCGGCGCCGGGAACGGAGCGAGCCAGGCGGCAGCGACGGCAGGTATAGATGTCGTCGTGGATCGAGAGATAGGGGCTGGTACAGCTGAGCTCGTCCTCGGCGATGGCGGTATTGGCGGGTACGTTGGACGGGTAGAGAAGCTCGGTCGGCCCGCCACAAAGAAGGCAGGCCGGAGCGTCAGAGACCGATGGCATTGGAGCGTTCCAAGTACTCCCGTTCGAGCCGCTTGCGGTCGATGAGGGCTTTGAACAGCACTCCAAACGTGGACATGACGTAGCGGATCGAGCTGGGGATATCGACCGAGGACGAGTCGTCACTGTAGCGCGTCGGGATGGGGACTTCTTCGATACGAAATCCCAAGAGCGCTGCTCGGATGACCATCTGAGAGTCGAACACGAACGCATCCGAGAACTCGTTATAGCCAATGAGCTCGAGAAAGCGACGCGAGTAGGCTTTCATCCCACTATGGAGCTCGTTGAAGGATGTGCCGAGGCAAAAGTTCTCGATCTCGGTCGTGATGCGGTTACCCACGAAGCGATAGAGGGGCATCCCTCCCTCCATGGGTTTGCCGCCATTCGCGAAGCGCGAGCCGAACGTGAAGTCGGCGCGTCCGCTCAGAATCGGCTCGATGAGCTGCGGTACGCGATCGGGCGCGTATTGATAGTCCGGATGGAGCAAGACGATGACATCGGCGTCTTCGCTGAGAGCCCAATCGTAGAGAGACTTTTGATTACCACCGTAGCCGCGGTTCTTGGGGTGGACCCGCACCGGCAGACCGAGCTGTTTCGCCACTTCGACGGTGTTGTCCGGGCTCTGATCGTCGACGACGAGAACTTTGTCGTAGCAGCCGTCAGGGATCTCTCGATAGGAGCGTTCGATGGTTCGAGCCGCCTTGTAGGCGGGCATGGTTATGATCGTTCGCACATCGAGCCTTTTGGTGGTGCCGGACGGCGGGTATGTTAGTGCACTGTTGATGGTGTTTCAAACCGGGGGCTTTCGAGCTGAAACGAGGACCGGTCACGTCTATACTGAAGTGATGAGGGTCGTGCTACTCGCTGCGCTGCTCGGCTCGTCGCTGAGCTCCGCGCAAGACGCGGCCGAGCATCCTCTCATCGAGCCGGTACCTGAATCCGTGCTCGCGGTGGCGGGTCGAAACGACGCGTCCGAGATGATGGTCTCGTTTCGTGAGGACGGCCGGCGGAGGCGAAAGACGGTGAGCGGGCCCTATTGGAGCCTGGAGTACGAGCTTTCGGACGCTGTCAGTCGTGACGCGATCATCGAGCACTTTCGTGAACAAAGCGCGGAGCTTCATGGCGTCAACCACCGAGACGCGGGGAACCGGCTCACGTTCAGCTTTCCCAGAAGCGATGGCGGCGAGACGTGGTGCCAGGTGTGGGCCACGGACGGAAACTACTCGCTCGAGGTGGTGGATGGCGGAGCCCCCGACCATGTGTCCTTCGATGATGCGCCCGAGCCCTCGGCCTCGATCGTGTTCTCTCCTGGACTGGCCTTTCTGGATACCGAAGCCAAAGAGATCGTGGGCGAGATCGTCGACTGGCTGAAGGCGCATCCCAAAGTTCACGCCGAAGTTCGCGGCTTCTCCGGTCCGGCGGAGGATCCCGCGCTCTCAGAGCGACGGGCTCGATTGGTCTCGTCGGAGATTGCGTCTCGAGGGGTGTCACCCGATCGGGTGACGCTCGCTGTCGACGAAGAGCACCGTCGCTTCTCGGTCGAGGTCCTCACGCTCATCGAAACTCCGTAGTCGGAGGGGACCGCTTCGGACAGCTCTCCCGCATCTATATATGATGTGCGCTCGATGAGAGCTCTGTCCGCGCTCGGCTACTTCGCTGCGGTCACCGTTTGGTTGACATGGCCGCTCGGCGCGCGGGTGTCGACGGCGCTCAGCCCGAGTCCGGATTCGCTTTTGAACTTCTGGGCGCTCGGGTGGAGCTTCCACGCGCTCGCGACCGATGCCCGCTCGCTCTTCGATGCGAACATCTTCGCGCCTCGCCCCGACACTTTGGCCTATTCGGAGCACATGTTCGGCATCATCGCCTTCGTGTGGCCCGTGTTCGTGGCGACGGGCAATCTCGTCCTGACTTACAACGTCGCTATCTTGTCGTCCTTCTTCTTGTCGGGTGTGGGAATGTATCTTCTCGCGCGCGAGCTCAGCGGCGGCAACGTTTGGGCGGGGCTTTCGGCCGGGACGATCTTCATGGCCGCGCCTTATCGTTTCGCTCATATCCTCCAACTCCAGCTCTTGACCTATCAGTGGTTTCCCTTCGTGTTCTGGTGTTTGCTTCGCTTGATCATCACCGGCCGTCGCCGGTTTCTCGCGGGGACGGTGGTGTTCTCTCTGCTCCAGGTGCTCTCGTGCAATTACTACGCGGTGTACCTGGCGCTGTCGGTCGTGATCTTCGGAGCGATCCTGGTGGCCTGGGGTCGAGAGTTATTGACACTCGGTCTCGTCGCGCGGCTCGCTCTCGGTGCGCTCCTCGTGGCTGCTTTCTCGCTCCCCTTCTTGCTGCCTTATGCGAGAAATGGAGAGCGGGGCTTCTACCGACGTTACGAGGACGTGGTGCACTTTTCGGCAGCGCCGTCGGATTACTTACGTCCGAGCGCGTTCAACAAAGCACCGCACGTCGAATGGCTTCCTCGCCAACAGCGATCGGAGAAGGCGTTGTTCCCGGGTTTCGTGGCCGTCGTCCTCGCGGGGCTCGGGATGTGGGGCTGGCGCGCGATGCCTCGAGACGATCGGGATCGGGCCGCCGGCCGCGTTTTTTACATTTTCTTCGGCGTTTCGATCGTCATCGGTTTCGCTTTGTCGCTAGGGCCGGAGACGACGTCGGGCTCGTTCT
The DNA here is from genome assembly GCA_029263435.1 of Acidobacteriota bacterium. GTDB lineage: Bacteria > Acidobacteriota > Vicinamibacteria > Marinacidobacterales > SMYC01 > JAJCXL01. Next base: position 3,091 of record JAJCXL010000501.1, read on the forward strand.
TGCCGTATCGCTTCTTCTACGACCACGTGCCGGGCTTTTCCGGCATGCGCGCGCCGGCCCGCATCTCGGTGCTCCTCCTTCTGGGCGTCGCCCCTCTCGCCGGTCTAGGGCTCGCGCGGCTTTGCGGTGTCTTCGCGCGTCGTGAGACATGGGTCGGCGCCGGGATCGCAGCGCTCCTCCTCGTCGAGTTCCAAACCTACTCGCTCGACCGAGCGGTGCCGCACGCGCCTCCCATCCCTCCGATTTATAACGAGATGGCCAAGCTCGCCGCCTCCGGAGAGACGGGCACGGTGCTCGAGCTTCCGATCCACGAAGGCGAGGAGATTACGCGTGAGTCGCTCTACATGTACTACTCGACGATGCACTGGATGCCTCTCGTCAATGGCTTCAGCGGGTGGTGGCCGAACGACTACTGGGAGCTCGTCGGCCGTCTGCGTCACTTTCCCACTTCACGGATTCTGAGGTTCTTACTCGAGCGCGCTCCGGTGCGCTACGTCGTGATTCACTTCGACCGTATCCCCGAGCCTCGACGGCGCGAGCTCGAATCGGCGATGATCCGCTACCAGGCGCGCATGCCCGCCCGAGTTCGTCTCGGTGATGACGTCGTCTACGAAATCGTGGACCCAGCCGTCCCATGAAGCTTCTCTACCTCGCGGACATTCGCTTCCCGATGGAGCGGGCCAACGGCATTCAGACGGTCCAGACCTGTCACGCGCTGGCGCGGGCCGGCGTCGCGGTCGAGCTCGTCGTTCGCCGCTCGGACGAGCGATCGGACGCGGAGTGTCTGCAGTTTTTCGGCCTCCTCCCGCATCCGAACCTGACATTGAGCCGGATCTCGGGGCGTGGGCGCCCGGGATTTCTCGCCGCGTGCGTCAGACGGCTGGTCCCCCGACCAGACGCCATCTTTACCAGGGACCTGCTCCTCGCCGACATCTTGCTCAAGCTCTCGCAGACGCCTTTGATCTATGAAGCGCACACCGTGGCTGCGGTGTTCGCGGAGGAGCGCACGAAGCTCTATCAGGATTCGGAGGTCCCGAAAGCGTCGAAGCTCCGTCGCCTCGACAAGCGTGAGGCCCGGGTTTGCCAACGGGCTGCGGGCATCGTCTCGATCACACGGGCGCTCGCGGAGGAGCTTTCGGCACGGCACCAGCCGGTCGCACCGATGACGGTCATCCCGGATGGGTGTCTGGTCCCCAGTGCGCGGCCCGAGACGCCTTCCGGCTCGTCGATTTTCTACGTCGGGCAGCTGTACCCGTGGAAGGGTGTCGACGTTCTGGTCGATGCCGTCGCCCGAATGGAAGAGGCGGAGCTCGTGATCGTGGGCGGGCTCCCTCCGGAGCCGGACTTGGAACGCTTGAAAGCCTTGGCCGCCGCACGCGGGGTTTCGGACCGCGTCGAGTTTCGAGGCTTCGTTCCGCCGCACGAGCTCGAAGAGGCGACCCGCGAGGCCGCTATCTACGTCGTCCCTAACCTCGACTCGGTCACCGCGAGACTCTACACCTCACCGCTCAAGTTGTTCGAAGCGATGGCGTCGGGGCGCGCGGTCGTGGCCTCGGACTTGCCGTCCCTGCGCGAAGTGCTCGAGCCGGACGTCAACGCGGTCCTCGTGCCTCCAGGTGATGTCGACGCACTCGCGGGCGCGCTCCAGCTCTTGGTCGGAGACAAGAAGCTCAGGCAGCGCCTCGCGGCCCGAGCGTTCGAAGACGTGTCGGCTTACTCGTGGGATGCGCGGGCCGCGTCGATCCGAGCTTTCGTCGAGAGTCTCTCTGGATGAGCTTCGTCTCGTTCGCCTTCGCCGCCCTCTACGCGATCGTTCTCATCGCCCGACTGACACTGGGGCGCGACAAATGCGAGAAGAGCTACTTGGGAGTGCTCCTGGTCGCGAGCCTCGTCTTCTACGGTTGGCACACCCCGGCCTACCTCCTTCTCATCGGCGTGAGCACGAGCGTCGATTACGTTTGCGGGCTCCTCCTTCACCGAGGCGGATCCGTCGGAGCGCGCAGATCGGTTCTGGCTTTCTCGATCATCACCAACTTGGGGCTACTCGTCTGGTTCAAGTATGCGAATTTTTTTGCCGAGCTCGTCTCGACGATGCTCCTCGGGGCCGAGGCCGGGGCGTCCACCCCAATCGTTTCAGCGGAGCTTCCGGTTGGGATCTCGTTCTACACGTTTCAGTCGATGAGCTACACCATCGATGTCTTCTACCGACGGATGGCGCCTCAGCGGAGCTTTGGGCGATTCCTCTTGTTCGTCAGCTTTTTTCCGCAGCTGGTGGCTGGTCCCATCGTGCGCGCGCGCGACTTTTTTCGTCAGCTGCCG
>JAJCXL010000502.1 GCA_029263435.1 Acidobacteriota bacterium
GAGCAATCCGCGGAGTAGTTCGTGGTCTCCGAGATAACCTTCGTGGTGCTTCCGTCCTCACCTTGGGCCGCGAGATCGGTCAACGTCGCGAGGAGGAGGTCGGACCCGATGCCCTGAGCGTTGAGCGTGATGCCGCGTCCATCGAGAAGGCTCTGGAACGTCACACCGTTGGCCGCTTCGTAGCCCGCGCGATCGAGGGCGCCGTTATGCGATACCGTCTGGTTGCCGTCGGTGAATAGATAGATGGTGCGCTTGTCCGCCGGACCGCTCGTCGGAAAACTTGGCCACGAGACGGGAAGGTTATCCATCCAATCGGCCGTCTGACGTATGGCTCCGAAGATGTCCGTCAGATTCCCGACCGCGGACTGATTGGAGGACTGGTTCTCAACGGCTTTCACGACGTCTTTCATCACGTTGACCGTGAAGTCCTGGATCGACGCGTTGAACATTTGTTGGCCCACGAGCCCACCAAATCCGCTCGCGAAACGCCAAATCGAGACCGCCCATTCGTCGCTCGAGCTACGGACGTGATTCTTGATCTCTTCCAGGATCCATTGAGCGGACTCCGAGGCTTCCACGACTTTGTCGTGAGCGCAGTCGTTGGCCGCCGGATGGTACATCGAGCCCGATGTGTCGATAACGATAGCTATCTGCTTGCGCATTCCTGCACCGCACCTTTCCGCGAACGAGTGATGTCTTGTTTGGCGTAGGACGAAAGCTTAGTACGTCTCGCCCCGATGCGCGAGTGTTAGAAAAAAATTGAAAAGAACGATTTTCAGGAAGTCATGGAGGCGCAGCGTCGCTCTGGCGCAGTGCCACGCGACAGGATGCGATCTTCTCCGTGAGGAGTGCGCGCTCCGGTAGCGACGGGGTGGCCTCCAGGCCGCGCTCGAAACAAGCGATCGCGGTGGCGCAATCCCCCGCGAGCCTCGAAAGCTCGCCTCTTACGGCGTGATAGAGGGAGTAATCCTCGAGCACCGCGTGATCCTCGATGGCTGTGAGCGCTCGTAGTCCCGCCGTCGGACCCTCCGCTTGACCGACCGCGACGGATCGATTCAACCGCCATACCGGAGAGGGTTCTATCTCCAACAATCGGTCGTAGTGCTCGACGATGCGGCTCCAGTTCGTGTCCTCGAATCGCACGGCGAGGCAATGCTCGGCGGCGATTGCGGCTTGCAAGTGATAGACGGAAAGGTGCTCGCCTCGCGCGGAACGCTCGAGCCAGTGAAACCCGGTTCCAATCGCTTTCTGATCCCATCGAGAGCGATCTTGCTTGGCGAGTAGCAGAATGCGTCCTTCGCCGTCGAGACGCGCGTCGAAGCGAGACACGTGGAAGTACTGCAGGGCGAGCAGTGCCCAGGTGGCCGGCGTCGCGCAGATCGAGTGTCCGGCAAGCATCGCGGTGAGGCGGATCGCCTCGTTGCAAAGCTCCAAGCGGATCAGATGGTCGGGATGCTTCGAGCTATATCCCTCGTTGAAGAGGAGATAGAGCGCTTGATGGACGCTCCCCGTCCTCGCCGCGAGCGCTGCGCCTCGGGGTATGACAAGCCTTCCCCGCTGCGCGAGCCGCTTCTTTGCCCGGACGATCCTTTTCTGCGCGGCATCTTGGCTGACGAGGAGCGCCTGGGCGATCTCCTCAGTGCTCAAGCCGCAAAGGAGCTTGAGGATGACGGCCACGCGCGATGCGGGAGAAAGCGATGGGTCACAGCACGCGAACATCATGCGCAGCTGGTGGTCGGCGACATCTCCGTCTAGGTGGAGGGGGCTACGATCGTAGCGCGCTTTGGCAAGGGTGGCTTCCACCCGAGCGAGCTCCGCACCGTACTTCGCCGCGGTGCTCTCGCGGCGGAGCGCGTCGAGCGCGCGATGCTTCGCCACTCGGAACAGCCACGCGGTCGGGTGCTCGGGAACCGCGCCCAGCTTCCAGCTTTCGAGCGCCTCGACCAACGCATCCTGCACGACGTCCTCTACGAGCTCTATCCTCCCCAAGCCAAGGGTGCCAACGAGTGTCGAGACGAGGCGCCCATAGCTGTGACGAAAGAAGTGCTCGATGAGCTCGCCCTTAGGCATCGGCTCGAAAAGCTCGGGAGCGTCCCGGGTGGATGACGACGTCATCTCCGGCTCGGTCGCACCTCGACCGTCATCCCTGGGTGATCCAAGCCCGGGCAACCCTTGGCGAGCTCGCACGCCTCTTCGAGACTGTCGCACTCCACGATGAAGAAGCCTCCGACAAGCTCTTTGGACTCGACGAAAGGCCCGTCGGACACCAGTTGGTTCGAATCGACGACGGAGCCTTCCGGCGCCAAACGCGAGCCACCGCGCATGGCGCCTCGAGAGGCGAAGCTGTCGGCCCACTTCGACCACCGAGCCATCACTCGTTGCATTTGGTCGGGCGACAGCTCCTGCTTTTGGGATTCCACCCCCCTAAAAATGTAGACGTACTCTGGCACCCCGCGCCTCCTTCAATTGTGCTCGACCAGTCCCAGCGCTGCGCCGGTGGGATCCACGATGACGCCGAAAAAGCCGTTGCCGGGGATGGGGGTTTTCTCCTGAACGACGGTGGCCCCCAAGGACTTCGCCCGTTCCAACCCGGCCGCGACGTCGCTGACATCGACGAAACAGAGCCACCGTGACGGTGCGCTCTTGTCGGGGCTCGGCATCATGCCGCCCCCCACGCCCTCGCCGACCTGGATCATCGTATACATCATCTCACCCATGGGAACGTCGACGAGCTTCCACTGGAATAACTCGCCGTAGAACTTCCGGGCGCGGTCGATGTCGGTCGTGGATAGCTCGATATGTACGAAAGGATTGCTCATGACTACCTCCTCGATAGGTCCGTTTTCATTCAAGACGTTTGAGGTGAACGAGAACGGACACATCTATGGAGAAAGATTCTCGTGAGGACGAAAGAGGTGGGATGAGAACGAGGGCGCGCCGCCCGATTCGATGGGGCTCCCGACTTCGTTTAGGAGTCTCTTGGACTCAGTGCCTGGCTTGTGCGATGAGCTCGCCGTGCTCAGGCGGTCGCTATGGAGTCAGGATCACCCCGCCGTTTGGGTAATCAGCCTCTTGCCGCATTCCGGGTTCATTCACCGAGCGCCACAAGAGGCTCGTTATGGTCCGGTGGCATATCGCCTCCTTCCATTTGGGCCTGTCTCCTGTATACACCCGAACCCAAAGGGTGTCAACGGAAAATGTCTCGACCGAGCCGCTCTGCCGTTTCGTCCTAGTCTGGTGAGACGAGTGCGTCCGCGAGAGCGTTAATCGCGACCAAAGACGGGGCACCGGTATCGACGGGAGCCATGCGTTTTTGATCTCCTCTTCTCAGCTCATCGTCGTAGGGGATCTCAGCCAAGATATCGAGTCCGTGTGCGCCCGCGTAGTCGGCAATTGCTTTCCGGTCGACCGCATCTCTTACCTTGTTCGCCACCACCACGACCCGCTCGACGCCCAACTCCTTGCCGAGCGCCACGGTGCGCCGCGCGGTCTCGAGCGCGCGATAGTACGGCTCCATCATCACGACCAGCGTATCCACGTGTCGCGACGTGCCACGACTCAAATGCTCGAGCCCTGCTTCCATGTCCACGACCGCGACGACACCCTTTTCTTGAAGCATTCCACCCACGAGTTGCCGCACCGCGGCATGAGCGCGGCACATTCATCCGGAGCCGGCGTGGTCGACTTGTCCCATCAAGAGTAAACGGACCCGGTCGGGGCTCTCGGTCCCGTACTGCACGACGATGTCGCGAGCAGGGATACGCAAGTCGAGCTTTCTCTTCCCCTCGGCATCCGTCGTCTCTTCCAGGATCGTGCGCGGCATGGGTCTCAGTGCGGCCTGCGCATCTTCAGACAAGCCTAGAGTGGAGGCGAGGTTCGGATTGGAGTCCGCGTCGATCGCCCACACTTCATGGCCTCGCTGTGCGAAGAGACGGGCGAGGGTGCCCGCCATCGTCGTTTTTCCCGTGCCGCCCTTTCCGGCGATCGCTACCTTCGGATGCATGAAACTCCTTTGACACTCAGTGTGCGAGGTGCTGACAATCGGCCGGATCGCCGGTCTCACTGCAATCACAATTCGGGTCGCCGCACTCCCCGTGTCCCGGCTTGGTCATGTCCGAGAACTCGTCCGCGAACCGTCGACCACCTTCCTTATTGCCGATGATGGTGAGGCGAAATCGCGGCTCGGCGGGAGCGCCATGGACAGGCTGGGCGAGCACGCGCTCGACGAAGCCGAGCTCTACCATGCGCTCGAGCACCGGCCGGATGTCTTGCTCTTTCATCGTCAGCCACCGAACGAGCTCTGGGGAGGCGACGTCGTCGGCGAGGCCTTCGCCTCGAAGCCAGAAAAGGATCTGCAGGATCTCGTCGACGGCCGCGACGGGTTGGGCTTCGGGGTCAGAGGACATGAGTCTCCTCTGTCGTCGCCAGGTAATCGACAACGAGGCGCTCGGCCTCACGAACGGCGGGCTCGAGACTCGCCTCCATCGCGGCCGTGAGCTGGGTCGTTACGTCGTCGCAAGATCCGACCTGCGCGCCTACGATCCAAACAACCTCGGGCAAGACGTCCATCGTCGCCGCGAGGTGAAACACCCCTTCAGGCTTGGCTTCGTGAAGGTCTACCGGGGTCGTGTGATCGCTTCGGTAGTGGGCGAGATCGGGCTCGAGGACAAAGAGTCGTCCGGCTTCGCAACCTCGCTCCAATGCGTCGAGCACGAGCAACGCGTCGTATCCGTCCATGAGCTCGTGCACGAGGCCGATGCCTGCGATCCCACTTTCCCAAAAATGTACTCGTGGCTCCGAGCCGAGCCGACCCGCTCGCAGGCGTTCGAGGGAGCGAATGCCGAAACCGTCGTCGCCCCGAAGCACGTTTCCGACACCGGCCACGAGAATGCGCGGCGCCGGTGGGACTCTAGGCATTGCTCTGGGCGAGCTTGCCGGTGGCTTCTCCAGGTTCTTCGGGCTGAGCGAGCCCAAAGAATTCATAGGTGGCGCGGGGCGCCAGAACGAGAGCCGCGAGGCTGACCGACAGGATCACGTGCTGCAGAGACATATGAGCCGTGGCGAACAGGCCGCCCAAGGGGTGAGTCATGATGGCGCGGGCGAAGGTGGGAACACATTCGAGACCGGTCACCAGCCATCCGGCCGCGAGAATGCCGGTGGGCAAGCTCAAGAGGAGAGGCAGGCGGTGGGCAAGCGCGGGCTTGAGCGCGAACACGACCCCGGCCAATGCGAGCACCGAAGAGCTGGGAAATAGAATTCCGTACAGCCCGACCATGGTCTGGGGCTGGGCGATCATCTTATAGGGGATGTAGCCCAACAGACTGAGCCCCGCAAGGAACATCAGCATCCGGTAAATCTTCCACCGTCGACGTTTCTTGCCTTCGCAGCTCTCACCGTCGCATTTCATGGCGTGACTCCTCCTGGGGTGCTCGTAACGTTCGTGGCAACTCTGATTCTATCCCCATCGAGGCTCACTTGAAAAGCCTCGAGCCGGGTGTCGGGGGCTCCGGCTTTGATCCCGGTTTGGACGTCATAGCGGCATCCGTGCCAGGGACAATGAATCTCACCGTCGACGAGCGTACCCAAGTGAAGCGGCAGAATACTTCCGGGGCACGTGTTGCGATAAGCGTAGACCGCATCGTCGGTGGCGGCGATGAGCACCGGCGATTGCTCGATCTGAATCGCTCGAAGCACTCCGGGCGGGAGATCCTCTCGCGCGAAGGCGACGTTCCACGCGGGCTTTCGCTCCACGCCGCCAATCGCATCGAGAGGTATGAATCCGGACGAGTAAGGTGAGGCGACCGTGGAGGTACTCTCGACCGGGGTGAGCGGCTCGCTCGGTATGAGGTCGTAGAGGATGAAAAGCATTCGGACGGCGGGGTCCGAGACCATCCGCTCGATAAGTCCTTTGCCGCCCAGCTCGCTGAGCACTTCGAACAGGCCCCACACGCAGCTTCGGTGGAGGTGGTCGATATTCTCCACGAGCTCCAACGCCTTGCTCTTGGCGCTGGATTCCGGCAGGGCCTCGAGCTCTGTGACGAGCTCCGCGACCCGCCGCGCATGATGTTCGAGGTCGTGGGAAGCCATCGCTCAGTCCATCTGCTCGGGGAGGACGGTTGCTTGCGCGAGCTCGCGCACGACGCGACAGACCTCAGGGAGCCGCGCCGCGACCTCGTCACTGGCGGTGAGACCCGCGCCGGTCGTGAGCGCACGGATCTCGACGATGATGACTTCGGGCGGAAGCGCGTCGAACTGCTGAGCGATGATGGGAAAGCTCTCGAGGTCGATGACACCCGTCACCGCCTCTGCGACCCGGGTTTGGATCTCTTCAGGAGAGGGAAGCTGGCCGTGCCACGGATACCATCGGTAGCCCTGGTCCGACGACACGTTCTCCGATGCGCCCAGAAGAACCAACCGCTCGTAAGGAGGCTTTTTCTCTGACAGACGATGAACCGTCGCGATCGGGCCGCCATAGCTCAAGTCGCAAACGTCGACCTCTTTGGGCAGAGATTCTTGCTGCAGCCTCTCCGCGACCATCAATCCCGCCGACAAGTCGCTTAAGTTGAAATAGCCGACGCTTCCCACGAGCGTTCGCTTCGTCACGCCTTTCTACTCATCGACACCGCACGCGCAGGTATTGATCTCTCGCGACACGACGTGATCGCCGGCGTGAACGTGGGTCGTGCACGGCATGCACGGGTCGAAGCTTCTCAGCGTTCTCAATACGTCCACCGCTTTGAAGCTCTCCGGCGAGTCGAACTCCTCCAAGATTGGAGTCGCCATGACGGCTTCTTCATAAGGGCCGAGGTGACCCCAAACGTCTCGGGGCGAGGCGTTGATCGTGGACGGAGTGATGATCTGATAGTTCGCGACGAGGCCGCCATCGAGCTCGAGATGATGACTGAGCCACCCACGCCCGGCTCCGGAGAAACCGACGCCCACGCGAGTGCCTCGGGTGGGAATCTCGAACGGCGTAGAGACATCGGTCTTGCCCTGCTTGAGGTAGTCGAGGCCTTTTAGCCAGTTGTTCATCGCGACGGCGTTGTTGAACAAAATTGCGTAAGCTCTGGCGCGGTTTCGCTCGAACGTGTTCCACACTTTCGGAATCTTCCACTCCATCTCGACTTCGGGTTTCTGACTCTTGGGGACTCGAAACTTGAGACTCTTTCCCGTCGCTTCCACGAAATCGTTCGTCGGCATTTTTTGCGCGGCGGCCGTCGTCCACAGTCGGGTATAAGCTCCGGCTTCGAAAGATTGGCGATCCCATCGGGGCGCACAGGACCAGGAATATTTCTCCTTCCAGTTCTGTCCGGTGGGCTTGGGTTTGGTCTCCTTGTTCCACGGGTGGTACGGGCTGAGCGGGTTGCCGCTCGGGTCACTTGCAAAACGCTTGCCCTCCCACTCGTCGTAGAAGGAGTGCTCGACGAACTCCTCGATCCCGGCATTGATCGCGGTGAGCTTGGTCGTGACGAGCTCCCCGTTCATGATGACGCCCGGGGTGGACCACCTCTTTTCACCCCATGAGTCGCAGTTCTCGTAGGAGGCGTCATAGGCTTCCGGATCGTCCCAGAGCCCGAGATCCGCCATGTGGATCGGGCGCTCACCGCACTTCTTATAGAGGGGATTCAGCTCGTAGAAAAACTCCGTGATGTCGTCCCAGATCGCGGCCACTTTCTTCGAGTAGTCGAAAAGCTGCTGGAGCCTGGTGTAGTACTCGTTGAACGCTTGGAGGCTCACGAGCGTGCTGACCCCACCGGGGACGATCGTCTCCGGATGTGGATACTTGCCGCCGAGCACGACATAGGCCTCGCGGGCGAGGCGGGTCATGGCGAGAGCTTCGACGTATAACTTTCCGGATAGCGGGTTCAGGTCGGTCATGATCTCTGCCATCGTGCGGTAGCCGTGAAGATCTCGCCCTCTCGCGTCGTAGGTCTTGGCCTTTGCCCAGGCCGACGGGTTGGTTTGCTCTACGACGAGCTGGGAGTAGTCGGGCCCGGCGAGGAGAAACAAATGGAGCGGATGATCGTAGTTGAACTCCATCGCGAGCATGAGGTTGCGAATGACGATGCCCAGTGGAGGGGGCACCACTCCGAGGGCCATCTCGATGGCTTTGACGGCGGCGATCGAATGGACGCCGCCACACACGCCGCAAGCGCGGCTAGTAATGAAGACGGCGTCGCGCGGGTCGCGTCCGTTCATGATGATCTCGTAACCGCGAAACAAGGTCGCCATCGAGTTCGCATTGAGCATCTTGCGCTCTTTGAGATCCGCGACCGCGTGGAACGCCAGAGCACCCGCGACCCGGGTGACCGGATCGAAGTCCACATCCTTGACGAAACCATTTCGCGCGAGAAGCTCTTTGATCGCTTTGTCCGACAGAGGCTTCGGCCCCACGATATCGGGCGTGCCGGCCAAGGCGAAGGCTCTCGTCGCTTCTTCCCGAAGGGTCATGCGGCCTTGGGCATCGATGTCGATCGGCAGATTTTTGAAGCACATGTCAGTTCGATCCTTTTTGGCCGAGTGCGTCAGCCGTGCGTTCCAGGTTTTTGTCGACGTGCTCGAACTCGCCGCTCAAGGCTGAAAGAGCTCCGGCGATGGTTGTGATGCGCTCTTTCAGCGGCTTCGCGTTGTCGCGCACGCGGATGAGGCCGGCGGCGAGCTTATCCAGGTGCTGGCTCGCCCGGAGAAGATAAAACGCGACGCCGCTGAGATAAGTGGCGAGCACCACGACGATGGCTGCGGTAAGAACGAGCGTCCAGAGAGTGAGGGTTTCAGTCGTCATGTCTACGAGTCCTTCGCGGACGTCACCGCGGTCGCGATATCGGCTGTGCGCGCCTTCACACTTTGCGTGGTGGTCAGTAGCTTCGTCGCCGTCGTTATCGTCGCCGATAGAGCCGCCACCGCTTCGGTGTTCGACGCGATGCCGGCTCCGGCGGTGAGCGCTTCTTCGAGGTTGCGCTCGATGTTGCGAGCGGCGGTCAACGTACGATGTAGCAAGACGATCGCGAGCGGTACTACGACGAAGCTCACCACGCCCAACGTGACGGCCCAAATCCAAAGTGCGGCTTCCGGGATCATTTTTCACCTCCGGTGAGGTTGCCGACGACGGTCTCGAGCTCTTGATCGACTGCGGCGAGCCCGTCGCCCAGCGACGCGAGCCCTGCATTGAGCTTCGTCACTTGCGGTGCGAGGTGCCCGGTCTCGGTCTCGATGGCGCGCAGCCCGAAGCGGATCTTCGCGAGAAAGCTCGTCGGGGATCCTCCGATCGCGTCGAGCTCTCGATGGATGAGGATGAGGTAGACGGCGACCACCAACAGCAGGGCCACGGCTGCCAAACAGCTCAGAAGAGTCAGCAGCGTGATCATGACGATTGGGTAGCCTTTCTGATGCGCTGAGCGGCGGAAGCGATGCTCCCCGCCGAGTCTAGCAGCGCCCCGGCCAAGTGATTCGTCCGTTTGAGGTGAGCGATATTGACGGTGTTTCCGGCGATGCGTTTTCCGCCCGTCCAAATGTCGGACACGCTGGTGAGAATCCGGCGCGCGGTCATCAGAATCATTTGCAGGAGTGCTATCACGACGAGCAGCACGACCGCACCGAGCACGAGCGCGACGATCCAACGTTGTTCGGAGACTGGGGAAAGTGTCCATAAAGTGAACATCAAAGGTTTCCTTCCTCAACCGAGCCGGTCGGCGATCGTGTGGACTCGCTGATCGACGGATTGCACCGTACGGGCGATACCCTCGGTGATTCGGTTGGCATCGCCAAGGGACCAGATGGGCTGGGTCGCGGACTCGATCTCAGCCGCCACGCTGAGCGCGGTCGCGGCGAGGCTCGCGATCTTTCGCGCCACCATCAGAATCGTGATGAGGAGCACGGCCACCGCGAGGACGACCACGGCGCCGAGGATGAACCCCAGCCGCCACTGTGCAAGAACGTCGGTCTCGGTCATCGGTTGTCTTCTCCGGTCTTGTCGACATGCGAGCCGGGCTTGGAAGTGCCGAGGAACTGATACTTCTCGTAGACTTCGTGAACGAGTCGTTTCGCGAAACTCGGCTTGTCCACGTTCCCCCAACCACTGGGGACGTGATCGTCCCACCTCGTCGTTCGGTTCTGAAATTGCTGGGTGAGACGCCGGAGAGTGCGGATGAACGTGCCGGTCACTCGAGACAAGTTGGTCGAGACGAGCGAACCAGGCGGCATCTTGTAAAACGGTGCGAATCGGTCTGGGAATCCCGGCATGGTGCAGCCGATACAGATCCCTCCCGTGTTCATGCACCCACCCATGCCGTTGATGGCGCCGCGCTGGGTGATGTTGCATTGAACGACCGGACCCCAACAGCCCACCTCGACGAGACACTCCTTGTCCCCGTAGCTCTCGGCAAAGAGTCCTTCTTCGTAGAAGCCGGCGCGGCCGCAGCGCTGGTGTACGGTCTCTTGGAAAAGCCACGCGGGGCGTCCGAGCTCGTCGAACTCAGGCAGCGGGCCCAATCCTTGTAAAAACAAGAGGACCGCGGCAACGGTCTCGGTAAAGTTGTCGCCGACGGGGGAGCAGCCCGGGATGTTCACCACCGGAAGCCCCAGATCGCTTCGATAGTTCTGGCCGAGAAAATCCATGACGCCCATAGCTCCGGTTGGATTGCCGGCCGCCGCTGGGACGCCTCCCCATGTCGCGCAGGTGCCGATCGCTATCGTCGCCGCCGCGTTAGGTGCGAGGCGCGAAAGCCAGCTCGCGGTCGGGATGGGTTTCGATTGTCCGTTGGGAAGCTTCTCCGCGCCGAGCGCCGACCAGTAGCCTCCGTGTTTCTCCGCCAATCTCTCATCGGCGACGGAGCCCTCGAAGATGACCACATAAGGAGCGCCAAGCTCGCCTCTTTCGGCCATCCGATAGTTCTCGACGAAGGCATCTCCCGCCTCCACCGACAGCACTGGATGATGAAGCACCACCCGTGGCACCCCTGGAATCGTTCCCGCCATCAACATTTCCGCCGAGGGACTGGTGGCTCCGACGACACAGATCGAGCAGCCGTCGCAGCTCATCCCGGCCAGCCAGAATGCATGGACGACGTCGTAGGGCCCGAGGTTTAGCTTCTCCGACTTTGCCTCTTGCAGCCGGGCTTCTCGAAGGGCAGCAGGCGCCGCCCAGCTGTCGGGATCCATGTTCGACGCAACGTTTCCGTTCGCGATTTCTGCCATCTTGTGGCTCCTCTCGAAAAACGCTTCAGCAAATCCTGGGGAGCTGTTCCCCCGAGATCATCGTGACGACGCGCTCTCCGCCGACCGCCGAGCGCATCAAGACCATTGTTGGGTGGTCCGCGACGGCCTCTCCGACGATCGCGGCGTCTGCCCCGAGCGGGTGCTGTCGCATGGCGTCGAGTACGTCTTCCGCGCTTTCGGCGGGCACGGCCGCGACGAGCTTTCCTTCATTTGCGACGTAGAGCGGATCCAGACCGAGGATCTCGCAAGCCGCGCGCACTTCGCGCTTCAGCGGGATGGCACTCTCTTCGAGCACCAAGCCGACTTGAGAGCTTCGTGCCAGCTCATGAAGCACGCTCGACAGCCCGCCTCGGGTCAGATCCCTCATAACGCGAACGGGAGCACCGGTCGCGAGAACCTTCTCCGTCAGTCCGGACAACGGCGCGCTATCGCTTTCGATGGTGGTCTCGAACTCGAGGCCTTCTCTCACCGATAGAATGGCGATGCCGTGGTCGCCGAGGGTCCCGGAGACGATGAGCTTGTCTCCGGAACGAACGCTCGCAATGGAGAGGGTCCGGTCCTTGGCCACCAGGCCGACGCCCGAAGTGTTGATGAATATCTGGTCCCCTTTGCCGCGCTCGACGACTTTGGTGTCACCGGTTACGAGACGCACGTCCGCGTCCCGACACGCTTCGCCCATCGAGCGCAGCACCCGCTCGAGTGTCTCGATCGGGAGTCCTTCTTCGAGGATGAGCCCGGCGCTCAAGGCGAGAGGGCGCGCCCCGCCCACAGCGAGATCGTTGACCGTTCCATGCACCGCGAGCTTGCCAATATCTCCGCCCGGAAAAAACAGCGGCTGAACCACGTAAGAATCCGTCGTGAACGCGAGTCGGCTGTCACTTTGCGGCAGGCTGAGCGTCGCTTGATCTTCCAAAGCCGCCAGGATGTCATTGTCGAAAGTCGGCACGATGATGCGATGGATCAAGTCTTCCATGAGCTGTCCGCCAGCTCCGTGGCCCATCGTGATCTCGGGATAACGCGACTTGGGAATAGGACAGCTACCCGCGAGCTCCGGACCAGTGAGCGGTTGGCTCACCGTGCGACCTCCGTCGTCGCGGCTTCGAGGTGCCGTCCATAGGCGTAATAGGCGGCACAGGCGCCTTCGGATGAGACCATCGTCGCGCCGAGTGGCGTTTGCGGCGTGCACGCCGTACTGAACGCCGGGCAGTCGAGGGGTTTTTTCACCCCTTGTAGAATCTCGCCGCTGATACAAATCGGAGATTCTCGGGTCTCGACTGTCTCGACGTCGAAGCGGCTGGCGGCATCGAACGCGCGGTAGCTCTCCGAGAGCCGGTAGCCGCTCGCCGGGATTGTCCCTATTCCCCGCCACTTCCGGTCGCAGACGTCGAAGACTTCGGCGAGAAGATCGCGCGCGTGCGGATTGCCCTCCCGGCTCACGACTCGCCGGTACGGCGTTCGAACCTTGGCTTCACCGGCTTCGAGCTGCTCGACCGTACGTAGGATGCCCTCGAGCATGTCGACCGGCTCGAAGCCGGTGATCTCGATAGGCACGCCGTAGCGCTCCGCAAGGGGCTCGTACTCTTCGGTACCCATCACGGTACAGACGTGGCCCGGCCCGAGAAAACCGTCCACCCGATTCGCGGGCGACTGAAGCAGAAACTCGATGGCGGGGGGCACGAGCACGTGAGAGGCGAGGATGCTGAAGTTGTCGAGACCGCGGCGACGGGCTTGCTTCACCGCCATCGCGTTGGCCGGGGCGGTGGTCTCGAATCCCACCGCGAAGAACACGATGTCGCGGTAAGGGTGTTTGGCGGCGAGCTCGACCGCGTCTAACGGTGAGTAGACGACGCGAACGTCGGCGCCTCGTGCTTTGAGCTCGAGGAGGTCACCCTGAGAGCCCGGCACGCGCAGCATGTCACCGAACGAGGTAAAGATGACCTCGGGACGGGACGCGATCGAATGCGCGCGGTCGATGACCTCGAGGGACGTCACGCATACCGGGCATCCCGGCCCATGAACCAGCTCGAGCGCCTTCGGGAGCAACCGATCGATCCCGAACTTCACGATCGTGTGTGTCTGTCCGCCGCAGATCTCCATGAGGGTCCAAGGTCGCGTCATCGCTCGTTCGATGCCCTGGACCAGCTTGCGAGCAGCGACGGGGTCGCGGTATTCGTCCAGATATCTCATGAGCCGGGATCCTCGAGCTTCAACTCCGCGATCTCTCCCATGCTGTCGAGCAGCTCGAACACCTCGCGCGCGTACTGTTCGTCGATGCGTGACAGCGCAAATCCGACGTGCACGAGCACATACTCGCCCGGCTCGACCTCGGGAACGTGGTCGAGGCAGATCTTCTTGACCACTCCATCGAAGCTCACTTTTCCCATGAGGATGTCGTGCTCACGAAAGGTATCGATGACTTTTCCGGGAACTCCGAGACACATGACCTAAACGCCTCCTTCAAGAGCTGCGGAGAGCTTCGCGGCAGCCACCGCGATCTGTCCGAGCGCGAGACCTCCGTCATTCGGAGGGACGTGATGGTGCGTGAGCACTCGAAAGCGTTTCGCTTCCAACGCCCGAAGGGCGAGTCGTGTCAGCAAAACGTTTTGAAACACACCGCCCGTGAGCGCGACACGATGAATGCTTCGCTCTTCGCGGATCCCGTCGCACATCTCGACGATGCATCGTGCGAGCGACGCGTGGAAACGTCTCGCTACGCGTTGGGGTGTGGCGCCCCCCGCGAGCTCTTCCACGATGGCCGTGGTAAGCGGTCGCGTATCCACGACCCAGCCGGACGCTCCGGGCGCGATCTCGAAAGGATAAGGCGCTTCGTCTGCTTCACCTTCGCAAAGCCACTCGAGGGCCATCGCCGCTTGCCCTTCGTAGGCGACGACGTGCCGCAGCCCCACGAGAGACGCCACGGCGTCAAACAGCCGCCCGGCGCTTCCGCTCGGCGGAGATTGCACGCCGCGCTCGATCATCGCCCATACGATCGCGGCTCGCTCCTTGGGGATGTCCGTGGCGTCACCCGCGTCGAGGCCGGCGTCGTGGAGATACGATAGAGCCATCCGCCAGGGCTCGCGGGCGGCGGCGTCGCCTCCAGGGAGAGGGACCGGCCGTAGCGACCCGACTCGGGTGAAGGACCGACAGTCGCCGACGAGAAACTCGCCTCCCCAAATCGTTCCATCGGTGCCCAGGCCCGCTCCGTCGAACGTGACGCCGATCGCCGGCTCGAGCGCCTCGGGCCCGTGGGAGATGGCATTGTCGGCGAGACAGCTGGCGAAATGCGCGTGGTGATGCTGGACGCCTATTTGGGCGACACCCCGTTCGTTTGCCCGGGTTGTCGCGTAGCGCGTCGAAAAATAGTCTGGATGAAGATCGTGGACCAGTGCCTCCGGCTCGAAATCGAAAAGGTCTTCATAGAGTGCGATATCCCGCTCGAAAGCCTGGCACGCTCGGAGGTCACTCAGATCGCCGATGTGATGACTCAGAAAGGCGTTGGGTCCAATGCCGAGAGCGAATGTGTTTTTCAAATGGCCGCCGACCGCGAGTAGCTTTTTCGAGGCCTCGACCGAAAGGCGCAGCGGCTCGGGAGCGAAACCTCGAGATCGGCGGATAGGCGTCGAGGTCGCCCCCACGACGCGCACTACGGAGTCGTCGCACCGTACCCGAATGGGCCGGTCATGCGTGAGGACGACGTCAGCGATAGCGCCGAGCCGGTCCACCGCGTCGTCGTCCTCGTAGGCGATGGGCTCGTCGGAGAGATTCCCGCTCGTCATGACGAGAGGTCGTCCGTCAAGAGCGCGCGAGAGCACGAGATGAAGGGGAGTGTACGGGAGGAGGACGCCAATCGTCGGATTGGAAGGCGCGACGGCTTCCACGACGATGGACGGATGCCTTTTTTCGAGCAAGACGATGGGGCGGTGTCTCGAACGAAGCAGCTTCGCCTCGTGACTCGACACGTGCGCCCATCGACGCGCGGCGTCGACATCGGCCGCCATGACCGCGAAGGGTTTCTCGTAGCGCCTCTTCCGCTGCCGTAATCGGGTCACGGCCGCGGACGACGTCGCGTCGCACACGAGGTGAAAGCCTCCGAGACCTTTCACGGCCGCGATGGCACCGTGGCGAAGGCGCGTGACGAGATCGGTCATCGCATCGCCGGTTGGGCCATCTTCGTTCGCAGTGCCATGCAACCGGAGCGTCGGACCACAAGCCGGACAAGCGTTCGGTTGGGCGTGGAATCGACGATGGGTCGGGTCTTTGTACTCTCTCCGGCAATCGCCGCACATCGAGAAGCCCGACATCGACGTCCGTTCACGATCGTAGGGGGCACCTTCGATGATCGTCAGGCGGGGTCCGCACTGCGTGCAGTTCAAAAACGGATAGAGGTAGCGTCGGTCTCGCGGATCGAACAGCTCGCGCTCGCAATCCGAGCAGGTCCCGAGATCCGCGAGAAATCGAGGGCTAGGGCCGGGGCGGGTCGCTTCGGTCGCACTCGCTCGGATCTCGAACCGCTCGGCACCATCGACCGGCATCGGTTGCCAATGCAACGACTCGATGCGAGAGGTCTCGGGGGCGCTTTCGGGAAGGGCTTCGATAAACGCTTCCAGGCTTTGGGGCTCCCCCTCGATCTCGATGCGGACCCCGGTTACGTCGTTGACGACGAAGCCGCGGAGCGCGTGGCGCGCGGCGAGAGAGTGAACGTAAGGTCGAAATCCGACGCCTTGAACGAGCCCCCGCACGGAGATCGCCCGGCGTTCGGCATGTCGATCGTCTACGACGGGCGCAGTCATTCGCGCTCATGCCTCAAAGCGAATCTGACCACTGATTGGTGACCGGACGGTGGCAGGGCCGGCTGCGCGAATCGCTTCTGACCCTCGCCGATGCCTTCCGGCGTGAGCGCGTAGCGGGCCGGTATCCGAGTCGTTTGAGCGGCGACTAGGCCGCCGTCGGTCAACGCTTTGAGGTGGCGCTCAACCACTCTCGGAGAAACGTCGAGGAGCGATGCGAGCTCGGCCGAAGTAACCGTCAATCCCAGGCCCTGGCTCAACAGCCAGTGCATCAAGTGATGGGTCTCCGTCTGAAGGTCCGGCGGCTTCGCGGGTGAATGGTCCCGCTTCTGGGTCCACGTCACGATGGCGTCGCGGTGGAACCGCCAATCGGTTCCCATCTTGAACGCTGGAATCCGGCCTTTACGCGCGAGGCGGTAGACCGTGTTGGGATGTACCTTCAAAAAGTTCGCAACCTCGGCGACGGTCAAGACCTCTTGCGGGGACATTTCCAGCCTCCAAACCAATTACGTGGTGAACGTGTGTCACCGTAGGTCACCCGGCGCCGGTCTGTCAACCGAAACTGGGGGTCCCTGGTGGCCGTGGATCAGGGCATGGGCTGGAACAGCTCATTGCCGAGATCGGCGTCGAAACGCACGTCCGTATAGGTGATCTCGGTTTGCTGATGGCTCAAGACGCCGTCGTCGTCGTAGCCCCACGCGAGCCGTCGGGTGGGCATGCGAATGCCGTCGATGGTCCGATGGTCCGCGTAAGTGCTGAACGATTGCTCGATCGGTTGCGGGCCGTATTTCAGGTGGTTCGCGACCAGCCTGGCATCCTCCGGAGAGAAGAAATAGGTCCACGTGTGGTACCCACCTGAGCTCCCCGCACCTTTCTCATAGTCGACGACCAGCTCATCCGCGCTCGATCCATCCGGAAGCTCGGCTCGGCCGACCCGCGTGAAGATCGCGCCAGGATCCGTGAGCTTGAACGGCATCGAGAACACGTAGTGGGAGCCAAACGTCGAGTTCCACGCTTGATCTTTATCGGCTTGGGCGGTCGCGAGAGCGCCGTCCGCATACTTCCACGCCTGCTCGCCGTTGTTGATGAGCACGACCGTCTTGCCGGCCTCTTGTCGCTCCATCCGAACTTTGATCGTGGGGCTCAGAAGATATTGATGTTTCTCGGAGACGGTTCGCTCTAGGTTTCCGGCGGCGTCGAAATACTTGGTCGTCTTGATGTAGGAGACGCTCTTCTTCGCCGCCCAAGCTTCGAAACTGTCGGATGCGTAGGCGATGGCGCGGCGAACGAGCGCTCCGGCTTCGTTTTCCGGGAGCCTGGCCATGGGGCTGGAAGACGCTGTCACGGTGTCACCGTTTTTCGCGAGCCACTCTCTCACGTTTTCGAGAACGAGCGCGTGACCGTAGCTTCCAGGCGGAAGCGCCGCGAGCTCGACAGCGATCTCTTTCGCGCGATCAGTGCTGCCGGCCCCGTCATGCGCGCGGGCGAGGAGCCAGCGATTGAAAGGGTCGCCGAGCTGCGATTGTTGCAAGTGCTCGATGGCGTCTTCGAACGCCTCTTGCTCGACGAGGATATAGCCCATCAGATAGTGATAAGCGGGTAAGAAGCGTTCTGCCTGGTCACCGCTCTCGTCGATCCTCTCCTTCATCTGGGCGGCCATGGAGAGTGCCTCGTCGAATCGACCTTGCCGGGCCTTGATCCGCGCCTGTGCGTGTAAGTAGCGTCCGTCCCACAATTGACGCATGAATGGCGACAGGTCCGGTTCTCGGCTGATGGCGAGACTGCGGTCGTAGGTCGCGGCGGCCACGTCGTAGCGGCCTTGCTCGAGATAGAGTCTGGCGAGCGCGTTGTAGAAAATCGGCGCGTTGTCGAGACGGGTCTCGTATGTGTAGTCGGCCGTCGCTTCGAACACTTGCGCGGCTTGCTCGGGATCGCCCGCGAGCAAATGCGTCATGCCGTAATCGAAACAAACGTCCTCGGCTTTGATCCAATCGAGATAGAGCTCCTTATAAGCCCCGTCGCCGAGCGCCTGCGTCGCGTCACACAAGTCCCGGTATGCTTCGATCGCGCTCGAATGGTTCTCGGCGATCCGAAAGCTCGCGGCCCGTCCATCGAGGGCGGGGACGAAATCACTATCTGCCCCGAGTGCTTCGTCATAACCGCGAATGGCGTCATCGATCTGGCCGCGGTTTCTGAGAATGTCGGCCTGGACAGTCAGCGCCCGAGCACTCAGAGGCTCGAGCTCGACGGCACGGTGTATCGCTTCGAGCGCGCCGTCGGTGTCTCCGGCGGCCAGACGGGTCTCGGCAAGCCGAACGTGCGCCGGGGCGAATGTGTCATCGATGGCGATCGCCCGAGACATCGCCTGCTCTGCGGCGTCGAAGTCTCGCGATTTGTAGTGGAACCAGCCAAGCTCGAACTGCGCTTGAGCACTCTCAGGCAACGCACCGATCACTTGCGACAGGGTGTCGCGCGCGGCCGGGTAGTCCTGGCGCCCCCAGGCAGTGAGCGCCTCGAGCCAGAGCTTCTCGACCTCACTCGCTCCTTCGATCGTCGCCGCGGCGCGCTGCCAGTGTCCTTCGACATCGCCGGTATAGTTCATGCTCAACGCCTGGTATCCGTGCGCGAGCGCGAAATCCGGGTCGGCCGTGAGCGCGTCGCCGAAGGCCGCCATCGCCGGCGTCATCTGCTGTCGGTTGAAATGCGAGATTCCCGTCTGAAAGTGAGCCCGAGCCTCGTCCGACGAAGTCGTGAGCGGCATCGGTGACGGCCCGCGGTCGCAACCGCTAAGACAGACTGCCAGTAGAACCAAAGACAAACCAGCACGCATCGAATTATTCTCCCGCGGAGATTTTATCAGCCTTCCCGCATGCATCCCATCATCGAAGTCGCTGTTACTCCGGCTCGCGGCGTCAAGATGTCATTTCGTACAGGCAGACTCGGTTCCGACCACTTTCCTTCGCGCGATAGAGCGCTTTGTCCGCCTCCGCGAGAAGTCGGTCCGAGCTCCCCGAGGCGCTCTCGAGGCGCGAGACCCCTTGGCTGACCGTTACCTTCACGGTCTCACCGCTGGATGTCGAGACCTCGATGGCGGCGATCCGAGCCCGCAGCCGTTCCGCGACCGCGGCGGCCCCGGGGGTATCGGTCTCCGGGAGGATGATCCCGAACTCCTCTCCACCCAAACGAGCAATCAAGTCGATCTCCAGCCGGCACGACTCGAGTGCCCGCGCGACCGCCATCAGGACTTCGTCGCCCACGAGATGACCGTAACGATCGTTGACGACTTTGAACCGGTCGATGTCGATCATGATCAAGCTCAAAGGGTTGTCGTAGCGGCGAGAGCGCTCGACCTCGGTCGCGAGTCGGTTGAAGAATGAGCGCCGATTGCCCAGGCCGGTGAGTGGGTCGCGGTTGACCTGGCGATAGAGCTCTTGGTTGGCTTTGCTGAGCTCGTCCCGGGCCTGACGAAGCTCTTGCTCTGCCGCGCGTCGCTCGGTGACGTCACGAAGCAGCAGCAGCCGCCCGCCGGGAGCACCCGCCTCGGGACCGAGCGCGCTCTGTCGGACGTCGAACACTCTGTCTCCCGACGCCTGTGGCCAGGCGATCTCGTGTGAATCTTCGATGGCGCTCGCTTGAACGAGCTCCATCAACGGTTCCGGCAGCAGCGCCTCGGCGAAATCGCCAACGACTTCGCTCGCGGGGCGGTCGATGAGATGCCGTCCGTTCGGATTCACGTCAGCGATGCGACCGTGGGAGTCGAGAACGATGGCGACGTCATGGATGCTGTCGAACACCGCGTCGCGTGCGACCGGGGTCAGGTCGAATAGCTTCAACCGGAACAATGCGAAGGCCGACAGTGATACCGCGAGGGCGAACCCCAATGGGGTCCCGTCCAGCCCACCGAGAACATCCATGTCCATGAGATAGAGAATGTTGAACACGGAAGCTAAGATCGGCGTGAGCACCAAGATGGCTATCTGAGCGCGATGATGTTGAGACCGCACGAAGCGCCAAAGCGTGAGCGCTACCGAAACGAAGACCAGCAAATAGTTGTAGCCGATGAGAACGTCGAACCAGGGGCCGTGCTCGACGACGTGCGCCTGGAGTGGCCCGGCGGCGTAGACTGAGCGCTCCTCCCAGATCAGAAGATGTTGTTCGTTCGTGAACGCAAGGACGATGGTGAATAACGGGATCGTGGATAGGAGGCACACGTTGAACGCGCTCAACAATCGTCGCCACCCGTTATAGGTCAAAGCGAAGACGAAGAGGAGCAAAGCGGACGTGGATATTCCGAGATACTGGATCTTCGCGATCCACACTTTGAGCGCCACCCCGTTTGCGGCGACGCCGAGCGCTTGCATGAGCGACCACTCGGACACGCAAACGAGGAGAGCGAGATAGGCCGTCGCGCCGGGATAGGTACGTCGCCGCCAGATCAGCGGCATCAGGACGACGCACATCGCGCTCGAGATGACCGATGGCCAAATATACGGCGTGTAGCTGAACATGGCTTGGCTCAGCGTATCTGGAATAGCCGACACACCATCTTGCGCCTCCGACGTCTGGTCGCGTTTCCTATGTCCTCAGTCTAAGGGCCGCGGTCGTGGCAACGCAACGCGTTTGTCAGGCGTCGCTCATCCCACGAATCCAACCGGCCCTCTAACGACGATCGACGTCGATTTTCTTGACATTCGGACGCGGTTCGTGGTTCTTACGAGATCTAGCGGTTTTCGTGTGGTCATATCGGTGATTCGGAAGAGAAAACCAGAAACGTCGCTCGCTCGTGTTGCGGCGACGCCTGTGGGGGGCTGAGGCTCGAGCGTCATGTCAAATATCGCAGGAAAAGCGTTTGCCATGAACCTGATTACGCCAATCGAGCGAAAACAGGTGAAATGGAACAAGGTGGCGTTCTGGCTGCTAACGCCGTCGAAGCCACGAAACTTCCTCAACTGGTTCACCAAGCGTCTCGGGCCCCGCTTCGATTTCGCGGCGAAGCTCAACGGCCTCATCACGCTTTCGATGATTCACTACGCGCGCTGGGTCATCGTGAAGCCGGAGGAGTGGCCGCATCTCGGTACGGAGCAGCCGCGAGAAGATCCCGCTTACGCGTATCAGTTGTTCTTCAGCAACTTCAACGGGAGCTGGGCGCAATACGTGGATTCGTTCTCCGCTGGAATCCCCGAAGGCCTCGATGGGCTGTGGAACAAGAACGTCGGTTGGCCGACCTCCGTGCCGCAGGGACCTTTCCACGACTATGTGAGACACAACGAGGTGTGGACGAACTACTACTACAGCGCCTATCCCATGGCGGCCTCGAACGATATCAAATCCTCGAAGCGACTTCGAAACGAGCTGCTCGACTTCATCGATCGCTCGGAGAAAATGGGCGCGAAAGAGTTTCAACGCGAGTATCACAAGCTATTGAGCTCGCTCCAGGGAAACCCCAATCCCGACTTCACCGCGGAGGAAAAATTTCCCTGCCTCGGACAAATGGCGCCGACTCCGATCGTGAGCTTGGCTTCCGTCGCGGTGCGGCGGGCTCGAGTCGAGATCCGCTCGGTCGAAGAGGTGCACGATGCCGAATGAGGCAGGCGACGCTTATGGGTTGACGGCACTTTGCCCGATAAAAATCGGTGACGATCAGAAGTGCTCTTTCGCCTCGCTCACGAGAGCTTATCTCCAGCAGATGCAGGAGACTCGCGCCGATGAAGACAGCCCGATGGCGTCGGTGCCGAATACCTACTTGTGTCGGTTCTTCGTGCTGGACAACGTGAACTATCAAGGTAAGCCGGCGGTCTTGGACAGCTTGAAGTCTCCCTACCTCGTCTTCGTCGCGGAGCTTCATGGCGATCGGGACACTTATCTCGAAGGGATGTGGAAACGCGCCGAGCCGATGATTCGCGAAGTCTGGAAACATTGCGTTGGTTTCGGAAGCGTCGTTACGGCTGAGCACTTCGTCAACTACATCGTCCGCTGCCAGGTGGAAACGACCCTCTACTTCAATGGGTCCACGGACGATCCACTCCGAGAACAGCTCAAGGCTCTGTATCTCCAGCAAGAATTTTCGAAGTTCGCTTTCGCGTCCACGAGAAAGAGCGCCGAAGATCTTCAACGAGATTTCAGAAGTTTCGTTGCGCGGACCAGGCCCCATGACGTCGCCCGCCCCACCTGGCGGGCCGGCGCATCCGATTTGGCAAACGTCGTCGTGAGTGGCGACGAAAGCGAGAATTCATGATGAGCACCGACCCCGACATTCCGCTCGATCTTCACGACATTCAAGGAAACATCATCAAAGCCTATAACCGTGAGGACTACGTCACGGCCCGCTACGTTCTCTATCAAGTGACGGATGGGGCGAAAGGGCGCGAGTTTCTCGCTGAGCTTCTCCCCTACGTCACCACCGCCGCTCCGTGGTCGAGAGAGTCGGCGGTGCGAGCAGGTAATCCCAAGCCACCCGTGACCCTCAACATCGCGTTCACTCATCAAGGCTTGGAGGCGTTGGAGCTTCCGGCGGCATCCTTGCTGACGTTCCCGCAAGAGTTCGTCTCCGGAATGGTCAAGCGCAGGGAGATCTTGGGCGACGATGGAAAGAGTGCCCCGGAGCATTGGGACCCAGTGTGGTTGAAGCCGGTCCATCTGCTGCTGTGGCTCAACGGTCCCGGCCGGCCGAATGAGCACGTCCTCGACGAGTATCACGGCATGCTCGTCGAGCTGGCAAAGAAGTTCGCCCCGGGGGTCGAGTGCCTGTCGGGACATCGAGGGGAGGACGGGGCGGAACGCGATTATCAATCAGGCTCCGCGCTCTATGACGAAGACGGAAACATCACCGCGAAGGAGCATTTCGGCTATAGCGACGGGATCAGCAATCCGTTCTTCAAGGGGACGGGCGCAAATCCCAACAACGTCATAGGCGGAGGAAAAGTCACTCGCGAGAGCCCGGACACCGTGGAGGGCTGGGAGCCACTCGAGACCGGGGAATTTCTGCTCGGTTACAAGGACGAAGCCTTCGAGTATCCAGAGGCACCGCTGCCTCCTCTGCTCGCCCGCAACGGGACGTACCTGGTCTTTCGCAAGCTCCACGAGAACGTCGGTTCGTTCGAGAGCTATCTGGACGAGACGAGCAAGCACTTCGAGGGAGGTAAAGAAGCGCTGGCGGCCAAGTTCGTGGGACGGTGGCGCAATGGCGCCCCTCTCGCCACTCACCCGACCGAAGAAGAGGCGAACGGGCTGGCGGCGCGTTGGAACCAGGCTTACGTAAGCATGAAGAAAGCGGAGGCCGACCATGACGACGGGGCCTACGCCACCGCGAGCAACGTCTACGCGGACGTCCGCAAAGAGCTGGTCGCCTTCGACTATGACCAAGACCTTGCCGGAGGCCGCTGTCCGGTGGGAGCCCATGTCCGCCGTGTGAATCCCAGAGGCGGCCTCGAGTTTGGCCGCAGCGGCGCTTTCGCGAGCCGCGGAGCCCTGACCAATCGCCGTCGGATCTTACGTCGCGGACTTCCCTACGGAATCTGTCGGGACCGAAGTCGAGACGACGGCGAACACGGTAACATCGTGATGATGTTGGTCGCGAGTATCCGTCGTCAGTTCGAGTTCGTCCAGCAGCAATGGATGAACTACGGCAACGACTTCAAGCTCGGGAACGACAAAGACCCGCTCCTTGGAAATCACAGCGACGACCCCGACGGCATTGACGGCAGAATGACCATCGAGTCCACGCCCGGATCCGGCAAGCCGCCGTTTCTATGCGCCGGGATTCCGCGCTTCGTAGAGACGCGGGGCGGCGCTTATTTTTTCGTCCCCAGCATGACCGCGCTTCGGATGATTAGTAAGGCTCTCGTCGATCCCACCTAGCGACGGCGACGAACCCTGGGGGCGGGATAGTGGAGATGGTTGGAGAACGCAAGAAATGAGTCCTAGCGCAGAGTCGGGTTCTCCCTACGAGAACATCACCGAGATGACCTTGCTCACTCCGATCAAGGACGGAGAAGCCGACGAGCTCGCTCAGGTGCTTGCGGCAGTCCAGATCGCGGAAGACAGCCCCATCAAGAAGATCTCGACGATCCACTACGCCCGATGGGTGATCCTCGACGAAGGGGCCCGGTTGCTGTTTACGAGCAACTTCGATGGGACGTGGGAGAAATACCTGCGTGATTTTTCGGAGAAGATCCCCGAGGGGCTCGACGCGATCTGGGGGCACTGTGTGGGATGGCCCGGCGCTCAGCCTTTCGCGCCGTTTCGAAAATGGGTCGATCGACATCAAGTTCCCGCGAACTTGTTCTACGCCGCCTATCCCGAGAGCACCGTTCGAGAGGTCCAACGAGCACTCGACTGGAAAGAAAAAACCGAACGCTTCGTCGCGGAGCTCGCGAAGCCTCCCCGGTCCTCATGATGGGTGACGCCACGGAGAGTCGTCCATGGTCGTGAGTGTTGGACGCGTGCTCCAAGAAAATCTCGGTGATATTCAAGGCAACCTCCTTCATGCGTACCACATGCCAGTGGCACGCTATGCGTTTTACCGGCTGGAAGATCCAGCCTCCGGCCGCGCGTGGCTGGGAAAGCTCAGCGACCGCGTCACCTCCGCCACGCGGTGGAGCGAGGGGGACAAGCCGAGCTCGACGATGAACGTGGCTCTCAGCTTTCGTGGTCTCGAAGCCCTTGGTTTGCCGACGGCGACGCTCGCGAGCTTCCCGGAGGAGTTCCGGTTGGGAATGGCCGAGAGGTCCGAGATTCTGGGCGATGTCGGAGAAAGTGCCCCGGAATGTTGGGAAGATGCCCTCAAAGGGGATGGCCTACACGTGCTGGTGGAGATCCACGCACAAACAACGACTGCGCTCGAGTCCCACACCGAGTGGCTCGAATCCGTGAGCCAGGCCGCCGAAGGCGTGGTCGTCGAGTACGTGCAGGACGCGGCTCTGCCGAAAACCGGGACGGAGCATTTCGGGTTCGTCGACGGGATCTCACAACCGTCCGTTGAAGGTAGCGCTCTGCCGGAGCTCCCGGGTCACGGCACCCCGGTCGAGAGCGGCAAATGGAAGCCTTTGAGACCGGGTGAGTTCATCCTCGGCTATGTGGGCGAAGACGGCTTGGCATCGGAGACCCCGACGCCTGCCGCGCTAGGGCTGAACGGCACTTTCGTGGTCTTTCGAAAGCTCCACCAACGCGTGGCGGACTTTCGCCAGTTCCTTCGTACCACGGCGCAGGCGTTATGGGATACGGACGATCCGGAGAAAGTCGAGCTGTTGGCGGCCAAGCTCGTCGGACGGTGGCGCAGCGGATGTCCGCTGGAGCTCTCCCCGGACCAAGACAATGCGGCGATCGCCAATAATCCGCAGATCAACAACAACTTCCGCTTTGCTCAGGACCCGGACGGCGAGCGGTGTCCCATCGGGGCGCACATCCGCCGCGCCAATCCAAGAGGCTCTCTGGATGCGACGGACACATTGGTGAGGCGGCACCGGATATTGAGACGTGGCTTACCTTATGGTGAGTGGCTGGAATCGGAGTCCGATGACGGCGCGGATCGCGGGTTGGTTTTCATCGCCGTAGGTAGCAGCATCAGCAGACAGTTCGAGTTCGTTCAGGAAGAATGGATCAACAAAGGCGATCTCTTCTTTCTGGATGGTGAAAAGGATCCGTTCGTGGGCGCAAACGATGGGACGGGCAAGATGACCCTCCCGGGCCCCAGCGTTCCGTTTATTTTCAATTTGCAGCGATTCGTGACCGTTAGAGGCGGGGAGTATTTCTTCATGCCCGGTTTAGAAGCGCTGCGCAAGCTGGCTCAGGGGAAGTGGTCCGCAGACTCCTGACCCGAAAGGAACGATGATGTCTTTTCTCTCCGATTACGCGAAAGCCGGCTCGAGCGCGGCCGATCCCAAGTCCGCGGCGATGGCACAAGGTGGGTTGGTCCAAAAGTGGCTCGCGACCAACGCGTCCGGCATGTTCGACGAGCTGCGTGAGACCAACCCCATTTTCGTCGCACCCGGAACGACGATCGTCACCAAATACCGCGATGTGCGAGAGGTGTTGGCACAGGATGCGGTGTTCTCCGTGAGCACTTACGCGCCCAAAGTCGAAAACCTCCTCAAAGGTCCCTTCGTCCTCGGTATGCCGAACGATGCGCAGTACGAGCGGGAGCTCTCGATCATGCGCCTCGCGGCGTCGCGAGACGACGTCGCTCGGATCCGTGACTTCGTGAGTCAAAGTGCGACCACCCTCGTGAAAAACGCCGTGCCGAACAAAAAAATCGATGTCGTTTCGGGCCTCGCGCGAGTGGTGGCGACCCGGCTCGTCGCCGACTACTTCGGTGTGTCCGGGCCGGATGAGAAGACGATGATGCGCTGGATGCGGGCGCTCTTCTGGGAGATTTTCATCAATCTGGGCAATGACCCGAAGGTCCGCGCCACGGCCGAGGGAGCCGCGGCTGAGCTCAACCCCTATCTCGATCAGCTCATCGTCTCCCGCCGCGAGACGATCGACTCGGGCAAGGCCGTTGGCGACGACGTG